>JAGTUV010000373.1 GCA_018224305.1 Gemmatimonadota bacterium | reverse complement strand
CACGCGCTCGCCCCGTTCCGCGAGTTGATCGACGATATACAGTCCGAGGGTGTTCATGCCGACGACGATGATATGATCTTCCAGCGCCGGCTCCGCTTCCGGCTCGGTCGCATCGGAAGAACCGATGAATGCCAGGACACTCGAATTACGAACGCGCTCGAAAAGTGTCTCGCTCCACAGGATCAGGTAGGACGATATGGCGATGGTGATCAGACCCGCGAGTGTAATCACGGACAGAATATCCCGGGGTAGCGCACCGGCCGCCGCGGCGGTGGCCGCCAGGATGAACGAGAACTCGCTCATCTGTGCGAGCGTTACGCTCGACAGGAATGATGTCCGGGTGTCGTAACCGAGGCGTGTGATGGTCGCGAACAACACGACGGGCTTGACGATCATCACGGCGGCTATGGTGGCGAGCAGCAGCGGCCAGTGTGACAGGGCCGATCCCGGGTCCATCTGGAGGCCGAGCGACACGAAGAATACCGCGAGGAAGAAATTGACGAGTGGCTGGACGCGCCTCCGCAGTTCCTCCGCAAAATGGAGCTGCGCGAGTCCGACGCCGGCGATGAAGGCGCCGAGCTCGACGGACACGTGCAGCAGCTCGGCAATGAGAATCAGCAGGAAGCACCAGGCGAGGCTCCAGATGAACATTGCATCGCTCGATGTACGTATCCACGAGAACATCCGGGGCAACAGCCAGCGCGAGGCTGCGGCCGCCGCCGCGGCGAGCACGAACATCCCGCCGAATGCAGTACCGAACCCGCGCAGCACGGAGCCGACGTCGTTGACGGCGTCCGGCGACTGGAGGCCGCCGAACAACGTCAATGCGAGTGCCACCGCAATGTCCTGCACGAGCAATATCCCCACGGCGATCCTGCCATAGAGCGCGCTCAGCTGGCGCTTTTCACCGATCATCTTTACGACTACGACCGTGCTGCTGAACGTCACTGCGAGTGCAACCACGAGTGCCGCGCGGCCCGGCAGGCCGAATACTACTGCGACCAGTCCTCCCACGAGTGCGCACACCACCATCTGGATGACGCCGCCGAGCACGGCCACACGGCCGACGCCTCGGATCTTCTCGAGGCTGAGCTCGAGGCCGACCAGGAACAGCAGCAGCGCAATCCCCACGTGGGAGATCAGATCCACTGAATCCGCGACTGAGGGAATGCCGGCTACCGGCCCGATCAGCAGGCCGGCCGCCATGTACGCGACAATGGTGGGTACACGCAGGGGTCGCAGCAGCAGAACAGCGGCTGCCGCCGTGAACAGGATGTAGCTGAGACTTTGCAGGATCGGAAAATCCGTCATGTGGCTGGGGCTGTGGGTGGTGTCGTCACGGATGCATCCGGGGCAACATACGTGCTTGGCCGCATGGAGGCGAAGCCGGCTGTGCAGGGGAGGCGGATCGGAGGTCACCCTGCCGGGCGCCCAGGGAAGAAAGGGCCGGGCCGCGGAACCACCGCAGCCCGGCCCTTCAGGCGTTCAACGGAACAACGCTGCTGCCGCCGCGAATTGCGGCGGCGCCATCAGTACGCCAGGTCGAGTGTGATGTCCCGATAATAGTGCTTCAGGATCTCCTCGTACGTCGCCTTCTTCTCTGCCATTCCCACTGCGCCGGTCTGCGACAGCCCGACGCCGTGGCCCCAGCCGCCGCCCCAGGCGACGTATCCTGTAACTGCCTTCGACTTGCGGTCGATGACGGGTTCGATATAGAACAGCGTGCTCAGCATGCTGCTGTATCCGCCGCTCGCATTCACGAAGCGCAGCGATGAGCGGATGGCATCCTTCGTGGATGTGAACGTGCCGGCGTCCGTCACGTACTCGATATGGATCACGCGGCCGGACGGGCCGCGGTCGAGCACGTTGATCTCGTGCACGGTGCCGACGTCGATACCGCGCCATGCGCTGATCGCGCCACGGATCTCGTCGGCGCTCCACTCGAACGTCCAGCGGTGATAACGCGACCAGTCCGCCTCGAAGTCACCACCGTTGTAGCCACGCAGCGAGCGCGGGTTCGCATGCCGCTTGAACACATCGAGCGACGGAACGTTCTCGAAGGCGTTGCCTCGCTGGGCATCCGGAACGCCCCGCAGGTACGCGACCGGCGCCGAGTTGTAGACCTCCTCATTGTCGGCGGTGAAGCCGCCGGACGTCGAGGAGTACAGCGCCTCGATCAGAGCGCCGTCGTACTTCGCGACGATGCCGGCCGTCTCCTCGACCGCCTGCGTCGAGAGCGGATGCTCGGCGGCGATGCCGCCATACACCTGATCGGACGTCGTCGCCAGCAGGTCGTAGCCGTTGGCTGCACGCTTGCCGAGCCCGCGCATGGCGTACGTCCGGGCTGCGACCGCCTGCGCCTTCAATGCCTCGAGTTCGCCGTACACCGTCGGCGGCAGTTCACGCGGAACCACGCCGTACAGGTAATCCTCCATCGGCAGTGAGTTGATGCCCGCCAGCGTACCGGTCGAGTTAGGCGCAACCTCGGCGATGCCGCGGTAGGGTGTGCCGTTGATCGTCACGCGGCCGTTGTCGGAGCGCATGATGGCCGCCTCATCGACCATCACCGTGCTGCTTCCGGCAACGCGCAGCACGGCGGCGGAAATCTCGCTGCCCGTCGTCCAGAACGAGTCCGTACCCGACAAACCATCAGCAATCGCCTGGTTGCGGAACGCGTTGCGTGCACCGAAAGAATGATCGGTCGACGGATACACGAGCCGTGCGCGCGTGCAGAAGCCGAGCGACTCCGTCCACGTCGTGTAACCGAGCGCATGCGCCCGCGCAAGCCAATCATTCAGCGCAGCTTCGCCGTAGCAGGCGACCTGGAGGCGGTAAATCGTCCGGATCGTTGCAGGCGTCTCGATCGTGACGGCAAGACTGCCGCCGCTTCCCGTCAGCACGACATCGCCCGTCGCCTTCTCGACCAGCTCCCAGGGTCCGTCCGCGCCGATCGTCACACTGCTCGCCGACGGCACGACACCGATGCGAATGGCACCGGTGTACTCGACGGACGACGGTCCCGCATCGATCGCCGTGTAATCACGGCTGTCTTCGTTCGCAGCGAACGGCAGCGGCGTCTGCTCACAGCCGGCAGCCGCAAACGCGGCGCATGCGAGAGCAACGGCCAGGGAGCGTGGTCGGGATTGTCTCATGGACGGTTCCTTTGAGAATGGATGGGTGAGGCGGTAGCATACCGGCCGGATAGGCTAACACGGCGGGCCGATCCTCACAACCATATGTTTGCGCGCGGCTCGGGAAGATCTACGCCTCCGCGGAAAACCATTGCACGGGTGCCGATGTACACCCACCTTGGAGTACCGGACCTGCCACCGGTCGTCAGACACGCCGTCGCCAGTCCCCCACTGGCATTCGCTTCCAGCCATGATCGGCACGTCACCCGTGCCTGAGGGAAATCCGACGGAATGAACGCGTACATATTTACGGAGATTCTCCAGCGTGTGGCCGCGCTCCTGGCGCTTGCGGTCATCTTCGACCTGGTGACCACACGCTTCAAGCTGGACGGGCACCCTCACCGGCTTCTGGCAGTCGGGCTGGCGGTCGGTCTCCTCGGCATCGGGGTGATGGCCTCGCCGTTGCGGCTGGAGGCGGGCGTTGTGATCGATCCGCGCTCCGTGATCCTCGCGGTGTCGGGCGTGTTCTTCGGTGCCGTCCCCACCGTGATTGCGATGGTGGTCACGGCGGCCTACAGGCTGTACGTCGGGGGTGACGCGGCGTTCACAGGGGTACTCGTCATCGCCGCATCGGGTACGATCGGCATCGCGTGGCGCGCGTGGCGGCAGGGCAGAGTCGAGAACATCGGGCCGGTGGAGCTGTACGCGCTGGGACTCGTCGTGCACGGCGTCATGCTTGCGCTCATGCTGACGTTGCCGCAGGACCTGCCCGGTCCGATCCTCACCACCATCACGCTGCCCCTTCTCGCGGTCTTCCCGCTTGCGACCGCCGCACTCGGCACGCTGCTGGTCAGTCGTCTGAAGCGCGAGCGTGTCGCCGCCCGGCTCGAGCAGAGCGAGGCACGGTATCGAAGCCTGTTCCAGAACAACCATGCCGTCATGCTGGTCAGCGATCCCGCCGATGGCCGGATAGTCGATGCGAATCCCGCCGCCGAGCGATTCTATGGCTGGTCGCGCGAGCGGATCAGAGAACTCAGCATGTCGGACGTCGAGGCTGCTGCGACGGACGATGAGAGCACCACGGCCGCAAGCATTAACGCGGCGACGCCAACACGGACACGACATCGCACATCGTCGGGCGACATATGCGATGTCGAAGTGCGAAGCGGTGAGGTCGAGGTCGATGGCCGTGACCTCGTCTACGCGATCATCCACGACGTGACAGCGGAGCGCGTCGCGACCGACGCGCTGCGGTTGCGCAGTGCAGCACTCGAGGCGGTTCCGAATGCCATACTCATCACCGACCCCGAAGGGCTCATCGAGTGGGTGAATCCGGCATTCACCCGGTCGTACGGCTACAGCTTCGACGAGGTCGCCGGCCGCAATCCCCGGGACGTGATCAAGGCAGGTGTGCAGAATGAAGAGTTCTATCGGGACCTCTGGCAGACGATCCTGTCCGGCGAAACCTGGGCCGGCCTGATCGTGAATCGACGGAAGGACGGCACCCTCCTGGAGGAGGACATGGCGATCACGCCGTTGCGGGATTCGGCAGGCCGGATCACCCACTTCATTGCAGTGAAGCAGGATCTCACGCGGTGGCGGGCGCTGGAGCAGAAGCTGGCGCTGGCGCAGAAGCTCGAGAGTGTCGGCCGGCTCGCGGGAGGTGTGGCGCATGACTTCAACAACCTGCTCGCGGTCATCAATGGAATACTCGATCTCGTTCTGAGCAAACTTCCCGACCAACACGAACTCCACGACGACCTGTCGGAAGTGCGCGAGGCCGGAGCCCGCGCGAGCACCCTGACCCGCCAGCTTCTTGCATTCGGCAGGCAGCAGGTCCTGGTCCGCGAGCCGGTGGACCTGAACGAGCTCATCCGCAACATGACGAAGATGCTGCGGCGCCTCATCGGCGATGACATTGCCATCGTCACGGACCTGGAGGAGGATCTTGCTCCCGTGCTCGGGGACCACGGCCAGCTGGAGCAGGTGATCACGAACCTCGCCGTCAACGCGCGCGATGCGATGCCCGGGGGCGGTACACTCAGCATCGCCACGAAAAACCTGTACGTCACCCTTTCGGGCCGTGATGCGGAGCGGCCGACGCACGTGCGTCTGGTGGTCCGGGACACAGGCGAGGGGATCGATCCCGCGGTTCAGCCGCACATCTTCGATCCCTTCTTCACCACCAAGGAACCGGGGAAGGGCACGGGCCTCGGGCTGGCCACCGTTTATGGCGTCGTGCGGCAGAGCGGCGGCGACATCCAGTTCGAGACCGGAATCGGCACAGGTACCGCCTTCGAGATCCGGCTGCGGTGCGCGCACGAGGTTGTCGAGCGGCCGGATACGGCGTTAGATTCAGGCTCGTCAGTCCAATGACGGGACGTAGCGCAGCCCGGTAGCGCACCTGAATGGGGTTCAGGGGGTCGCGGGTTCAAATCCCGCCGTCCCGATTCTCAAAGTCGTTCTCTCCCAAAGCCAGACGGTTCGTGACTAAGTGACTTAGGGACGCCCCTCCGTGGGCGTCCCTAAGTATTTGACTATGCGTCATTGACATCCTCGGCCTCCTGAGTGGGCGGTTTGAGATTCCTGACGCGCAAGTGGAATGGTCGAGTTCGGACTCGTCCGTGGCTTCTGTGTCAGAAGACGGCACCGTAATAGGTGTGTCCGCTGGTATCACTTACGTCACCGGCTCCGTCGGAGCGTCAGTTGTACGTAATGAACCCAGACGGCACGGGTGTTCAGCAATTGACAGATATCCCTGGCTGGTTGTGGGACCCCGAATGGTCTCCAGACGGTACCAAACTCGCATTCGTTCGGAACGTTGACCCTGCCGATATCGACGTGCGGGAGTCGCCTTCAGCAGGACAGAAGAAACGTTCGACCCCACGACTATGCCGAATTCGGGTATACCTGATTCATCTGGATGGTTCCGGCGAGGTGCGGCTAACCCACAGAACACCCCCCGACTTCGATCCTGAATTCTCGCCCTCTGGTGAGTTCATAGTGTTCAATCATTGGCTGGAATCAGGCTCGGAGCACAGCTTGGCTATTATGAGCGCCGATGGCTCAGAGATCACTCGGCTCAACTTGGTGGGATTCCGGCCGCGTTGGAAGAAGTGACCGCATCTTCGGCAACTAGAGGCGCGGCATGGGCTAATTACAAGAGACCAACGGCCTATCGGAGGTTTAAGGTCCGGTAGATTAGTAGCCGCAAAGATGAGTT
>JAGTUV010000372.1 GCA_018224305.1 Gemmatimonadota bacterium | reverse complement strand
GCGAAGAAGGCTGCGAAAACGTCCGGTCGCAAACCGGCGAAGAAGGCTGCCGCAAAGAAGTCGACCGCGCGGAAGGCTCCCGCGAAGCAGGCTCCCGCGAAGAAGGCTCCCGCCCGGAAGGCGGCGAAGAAGACCACCGCCCGGAAGACGGCCGGCAAGGCCGCCCGGAAGACAACCCCGGGTCGTCGTCCGGCAAAGTCAGTGAAGAAGGCCGCTTCGAAGCGGGCGGCAAAGAAGGCGCCCGCGAAGGGGACGGCCAGGAAGGCGGCGGGCAAGCGGGCGGGCACCACGAAGCGCGCACCGGCGAAGGCCGGCCGCGCGGGGAAGGCCCCGGCGAAGAAGCCGGCCAGGAAGGCATTGAAGGCGGCGCCGAAGAAGGCGCCCGCCAGGAAGGCGCCCGCGAAAAAGGCGCCCGCGAAAAAGGCGGCGAAGAAGGCCGCCCCGAAGAAGGCCGCGTCAAAGACTCCCGCGAAGACAGCCGCGGCGAAGAAGGCGCCGGCGAAAGCCGCTGCGGATGACACGACGCAGTCCAGGCGGCCGGCGGCCGGCAGGTCGGGCCGCGCAGCGCGGAAGGCTGGATCGGCGGAGAGCGGGGGCGGTACCGGCGCGGCGGGGGCCACGGAGGCTGCGGTTGCCGGCACCGACAAGGCGGCCGCTGGCAAGGCTGCGAAGCCGGCCAGGGCCAAGTCTCCGCGGAAGGGGCGCAAGAAGGGGCCGAGGTTCGAAACGGGTGAAGCGGAGCCGGGCAAGAAGAGGAAGCGGGCGCGTCTGGAGAAGATGCGTCGTGCGGGCGTCTTCGGTGTCCCGGGCCGGCCGCGTCGCCTCAAGCGCCGCAAGACGCGCGACGAGATGGTTCGGCCGTCGCCGCCGCTCGAGAAGACGGATCCGATGAAGCATTACCTGTCGGGCGACATGGTGCCCTGTCCGGTCGGCTGCGGCGGATTCAGCGAAGTCGTGCGCATCAGCACGAGGGAAAATGGTGCGGGCGAGGTATGGTTCGAGTGCCTGAGCTGCGCGCAGCGCAAGATGTTCGAGCTGCCTCCGGCGACGATGGAGGAGCGGACGAAGATCGTGGCTGATCTCGAGGTGGGTCACGAGCCGTTCTGCCCACGTCACACGAAGCAGGTGCAACTGCGCAGGCGCGGCCGCGACTTCGTGTGTCCGGAATGCGGGGTCGCGTTCCCGGAGCCGTGACGAGAAGTGCGGCCCGAGTCCTGCGGACCCTTTCGCGCGATATGATGTAGACGTTGATGCGGCGAAGCAGGCACTCGGGCAGGCACGACATGCAACGAACAGGCAGACTCCAGACTCCCAGGAAGCAGAGGGTGCGGCGCAGCCGCGCCGCGCGCGTCATCCTCATCGCAATGGTCGCTTTCCTCGGCACCGCTCTCTTCCGGCTCCAGGTGCTGCGCGGCGATGAGAACGCCATCCGGGCCGAGAACAACCGCCTCCGACCGCTGGCCGTGCCGGCACCGCGCGGCACGATTTACGATCGTTCGGGCCGCGTAGTAGCCGAAAACGTGCCCGCCTTCCAGGTCCTCGTGATGCCGGGCGGAGTCAGGAACCAGCGGGCGCTGGCCGACTCGATGGACGCGCAGATCGAACGGCTGCAACCGGTGCTCAATCTGACCGACGGCCAGATCGAGCGCGCGCGCCGGCGCTGGCAGCGGCAGACGCACCTGCCGCTCGTCCTGCTGGATGATGCACCGGAGAGTGCCGTGGCGGCACTGGCCGAGCGCCGCCACCAGTTCCCGGCCGTGGTCGTGCACCCCTACGCGAAGCGCCGCTACCCGGCCGGCGAGGCCATCGCGCACTTCATCGGCTACATCAGCGAGATCAGCGAAGGCGAACTCGAACTGCCCGAATTCCAGGGATACGAACAGGGCCGTTTCATCGGCAAGGCCGGCCTGGAACGGCAGTACGAGAAGCGGCTCGGCGGGACGCCTGGCAGGCGGTATCTCGAGATTGACGCGAACGGCCGCATCCAGCGGTGGATGCCGGAGGAGACCAGCCTGCCGCCGATCCCTGGCCGTGATCTCCATCTCTATCTCGATCTCGACCTTCAGGAGTACATCGCGAAGATCTTCCCGCGCGAGTGGGAGGGATCGATCGCCGCCATCGACCCGCAGACGGGCGGCGTGCTCGCGTATTACAGCAATCCGAGCTACGACCCGAACCTCTTTATCGGCGGCATCTCGACGGAGGAGTTCCGGGTTCTGAACGAGGATCCGCGCATCCCGCTGCTGGATCGCGTCGTCGCATCCGGTCAGCCCGCCGCGTCCACGTGGAAGCTGGCGGTTGCGGGCATGGCGCTCGACCTGGGCGTGATCACGCCGGAGGAGTACATGCCGCAGCCGTGCACCGGCGGCCTCAGCTTCCAGGGCCGCTACGCTCGGTGCCACGCCGTGCACGGCCGGCAGAACCTGGTCGAGAGCATCAAGAACTCATGCAACGTCTACTACTATCAGGTAGGCATCAAGATCGGCCTGCGTCGCATGCTCGAGCACGGCGCCCGGCTGGGATTCGGTGAGCCCACCGGTATCGACGTACCGCACGAGAGGACGCCCAACTGGCCCGATATCGACTGGTGGGAACGCAATCGCGGATACAGTCCGGCGGAGAACGAAGTGATGTCGCTGGCGATCGGGCAGGGCCCGATGACGATGACCATCATCAAACTCGCCCACATCTATGCAGCGCTGACGGCCCCGGGCGGCAAGACGCCCGCTCCCCGGCTCGCCCGTGAGAGCGGTGCACCGGCGGATAGCGCGGAGTTCCACACCACAGCCCGCGACCGCTGGCATCTCGAGGCGGGCATGCGCCGCGTCGTCGCACCCGGTGGGACCGCGGCCCGAAGCCGCCTGCCCAAGTGGGATTTCATCGGCAAGACCGGCACGGCGCAGGCGCCGAGCGGCGCCGACCACGGCTGGTTCGTCGGCACCGGCGCGCGCGAGCCCGGTGCGCCGCCCGAGATCGCCGTGACCATGTTCCTCGCCCACTCGCTGCACGGCTACACCGCGTCCGGCTATGTCGCCGAGGCCATCAACTTCTACCTGGCCCGCAAGTACGGCGAGCCGTTCCAGATGTTCGCCACCGAGCGCATGCGTACCCAGATGGGCCTGCCCGTCGACTGGACCGGCTGGAGCACGCCGGTCGTGGATCCGCCGATGCCGCAGCGGTCGCAGGACGACGCCCGATAGTTGCCGGCGGGCGGCGTCGTCGGGTTCACGGCGCTCCGCGCGTATCGCGTGGCGGTGCCCGCCTGTTCGCCGCGTGGCATGTTCTTCCCAGGCGAAGGCGCCGTCAGCCTATACCCACTCCGGCCCGAGCCTGACCTGGGGGCAGGTTCACGCCGCCCCGCGCCGTCAACCGTCGTCCGCGCCTGATTCAAAGGGGCCCGGGGCGAAGTTGACGGCGTCCGGAGCCGTCGATCCTACCCGGCCTAACAGAACCCACAGGTGGGGTATAGTTCACGGCGCGCCCCAGGGCGCGAGCCGCTCCTCGCACGCACCCTTCGCACGCGCCCCTCGCACGCACCCTTCGCGAGCCGCTCCTCGCACATCACATCTCGCACATCACGTCTCGCACATCGCACGTGCCGTACGTCGCGTCGGCTGAGTCGGGCCCAGCCCGGTCCGAGCACCCGCCCGTCTGCACCCAAGCCCCGATCCCCCAGCCCCAAGCCCGCAGTCAAACTCCCTGCCTTCCTGCCATACCCCAACATATGGGGGTAGCACACCTGCCCCCACCACACTACATTGTGCTTGGTTCCTTCCCACCCGATCCATCAGGAACGCGTCGGCAACAGGAGGCGATGAATGGCCACTCCCTTCCTCAGCTCCGAGGAATACGACGAACGCGCGCACCGCTACTACGACGACGGCGACTACGAAGCCGCACTCGACACCCTGAAGGAGGGCCTCCGACTCTATCCCCATTCTGTCGAATTGTATGTAGGACTGGGCTACACGCGGCTCGCCCGTGAGGAGTTCGTCTGGGCGAAGCAGGCGTTCGAGCGGGCGCTGGTGCTGGATCCGGAGCACGAGGACGGGCTGGTCGGGATGGGAGAGACGCTGCTGCGGTTCGGTCAGGCCGGGGACGCGTTGCGGCTGTTCGCCCGGGCGCGCGAGACGACGTGCGGCGAGGACCTGGAGCTGCTGCTGACGATGGGACGGGCGCTCTACCGGGAGCGCATGTACATCGAAGCGCGAGAGGTGCTGGCCGAGACCGTGGATCTGCATGCGGGCAGCGCGGAAGCTGCCGCGGCCTATGGCTACACACTGCATCGTCTCGACGAGGAGACGGCTGCCCGCCGGCAGCTCCGTCGGGCGCTGCACCTGGACGCGGAGTATCACGAAGCCCGTATCTACCTGGGACACCTGCTGTACGATCGCGGCGACTGGGTGGGCGCTGCGCGGGAGTTTGAGCGGGTGTCGCCGACCGAGCACTGGGACACGCTGGCGATCTGGCGGCTGGTGGAGTTGAAGCGTGCGCTCGAGGGTCTCGAGCCGGGTGCGCCGGAGCTGGAAGTGTGGGAGCGTCGGCTGGAGGATGTCGAGGGCCAGGAGGATGCGATCGACATGCTGCTGGCGGAAGTGGAAGCGGCAGCGCAGCTGCCGGAGACGGACGAAGGGGAAAGTTGCACCGTCGAGTTCGAGGAAACGCCGAACAATGACGTCGCGGATCACCGTGTCCATCTGCCGGATGGATGTGTGGTGGTGGGGACGTGGCAGGACATTGTGGAGCAGTTGCGGCAGGCGCGCGCACCGGGCGAGACCATTGCACAGTTCATGCGTCGCACCGCGGATGAGGCGCAGGAGCGAGCGGGCGTGACCGTGCCGGCGGAAGACGCGCGGAGCGTGGTGCTGGCCGGCGCACGGGCCGGCTTCTGGGAAATCGAGTATTGAGCCAATGATCGAGACGGATCGCGTGCTCCGCCCGTTGCACGAGGCGGAGTCGGCGATCGGGCAGCTGGATACCTACGAATCGCCCGCGGTGCTGACGGAAGCGCTGCGGGCGACGTGGCATGCCGTGGACCGCACACTGCGCACGCTGCTGCGCAGCGACGCGACCGCCCCCGACAGCATACGACTCACGGCGATGTCGCCCGAGCTGATGAGCGCCGATGCCGTCATGCTCGAGTTGCGACGCCGCGAGTTCATCTCGCTCGGCCTCGCCGGGCGTGTGCACGAACTCCGACAGGCGATGGCGCGCGCCGAGGCGGGCGGTGTGCGCGCGGCCGATGCAGACAATGCGTGCGATGTCGTGCGCCGTCTGACGGAGGAGGTGCACGGCATCGCGCGGCGTGTCAACGCCGGTCAGGAGGACGACGCACCAGGCACGGCGTCCGCCCCGCTGGCTGCATCATCCTCGCGTTCGGCAGCTGGACCGGTCACGCCGCAGCCCGCGGCAGCCGGCGATGACGTCGCACGCAACGCTGGCGGCGCGCGCACTCTGGACGGCGCATATCCCCGCATGGCGGTGGACGGGTCGGCGTGGGGTGCGGCACAGACGCGTCCGCTCGTTTTCATAGCTGCGATGATCATGCTGCTCGCGATCATCGGCATCGCTGTCGTGCTCTCTTCCAACGGTTCGGAGATGGAGCGGGGGATCGCCGCATTCAGCGATGATCGTCCGGCGCACGCGGAGCAGCATTTCCGGGCGGCGCTCCAGCAGGACGCCGGCAACAACACCGCCCGTCTCTACCTCGCGCGCATCCTGCGACGCGACGACCGGCATGAGGAGGCTGCGCAGCTGCTTCAGGCGGCGGCCGCGCAGAACCCTGACGATGCGGCGGTGCGGCGGGAGCTCGGCTACCTGTTCATGGACCTCGGCCGGCCCGGGTCGGCAGCGGGTCAGTTCCGCCGCGCGGTCGAGAACGATGCCGCCGATCCGGTGAACTGGACCGCGCTCGTTCATGCGCTCAGGCAGAGCGGCGACTCGACCGCTGCCGCGGAATGGCTCCGCCGCGCTCCCGCCGAGACCCGCCGAATGCTGGAAAACCGGTGACCGGAAGGCGTGATCGGCGCTTCGGGACGGGCTCGCGCCTTGCATGTCCTTGACGCCGTAGCGCGTACAGGGGATTTTGCGCGTTGCAGCGGTTCTGCTGAAGGGGCGTCGCTGCGAACTCGATCAAGGAGACATCAGGTGAGCGGATATTCGGGACGGAGCACTCTGCTGGCAGTTGCAGCCGCAGTCGTATTGTCAGCATGCGGCGGTGATGCGGGCGACGACGCGCCTGCGGTGGATACGGGAACGCCGGCGCCGGCGCAGCCGGCATCGACGGTCGGGGCGAATGTGGTCCTGCCGGAAGGTGTGACGCCGGAGATGGTCGCGCAGGGCGCGCAGATCTTCAATCGCCAGATCTGCATGAGCTGCCATGGTATGAACGGCGTCGGTTCGGTGCTCGGTCCGGCACTGACCGACCAGGAATGGTTGAACTCGGATGGCTCCTACGAGAGCATCATAAACGTGGTGCGCACGGGCGTGCCGCAGCCCGTCCAGTTCGCAGCGGCGATGCCGCCGATGGGCGGGATCCAGCTGAGCGATGAGCAGATCCGCCAGGTTGCCGCGTACGTGTACGCACTGAGTCACGGCGGCTGATTTTGATCGGCAGCATGTACGGGGCGCCGGTTCGCCAACTTGCGCGGGCCGGCGCCCTCGCCATTCTCGTGCTGACGGCAGCATGCGACAACGTACCGGGGGCAGGCCCTCGCGTACTGGAACTCGCCAACGACACGATCCGGCTGGAAGCCGGCGTCGAGATCGTGGAGGTCGAAGTGCGTCGCAGCGCCGATGGCGAGTTTGATCCGGCGGCCGTCGAAGCGCATACGGGGGATGTCGTGCGGTTCGTCGCCGGGGACAATGGTGGACACGCGATCGTGTTCGAGAGCATGGCGCTCACGGCGGATGTGCGCGAGTACCTCGAGCGGACGGGCCAGCTGCGCAGTCCGCCGCTGATCACGACCGGAGCGTCGTGGGTCGTCACGCTCGAGGGCGCACCCGCGGGAGACTACCCCTTCCGCTGTTCCACCCACAGCGTGAGCGGACGGCTGAACGTAGCCGCTCGCTGACTGGCCGCGACCCCCTGCCGGGCCTATACTGCCGCCATGTCGCGAATCGCAATCATTCCCGGTGACGGGATCGGCATGGATGTGACGCAGGAGGCCGTGAAGGTCCTCGGCTGCGTGCAGGAGGAGTACGGCATAGCGCTCGACCTGGTGGAGTGGAATCTCGGCGCGCAGCGCTATATCGACACCGGTATCACGATCACGGCCGAGGAGATGGCGGAACTGGGTTCCGATTACAATGCCATTTTCCTCGGCGCGATGGGGGATGCGCGCGTGCCGGACAATGCGCATGCGCGCGATATCCTGCTTGGCATGCGGTTCCAGCTGGACCTGTTCATCAACCTGCGGCCGATCCGTCTGTTCGAGAGCCGGATGTCACCGCTGCGCGACGTCCGGCCCGAAGATGTGGACATGGTCATCTTCCGCGAGAACACGGAGGGTGTGTATGTCGGCATGGGCGGTACGTTCAAGAAGGGGACGGCGGACGAGATCGCGATCGAGGAGGACGTCAACACGCGCAAGGGTGTGGAGCGCATCATTCGCGCTGCGTTCGAGCATGCCCGTGTGAACGGCCGCCTGCGCGTGACACTGTCGGACAAGGCAAACGCGATGCCGCACGCGGGCGGACTCTACCGCCGTGTGTTCGCGGAAGTCGGAGCGGAGTTCGCGGATGTGGAGCGCAACGCGGTTTATGCGGACGCACTCGCGCTCGATCTCGTGCTGCATCCCGCGCGCTACGACGTGATCGTCGCACCGAACCTGTTCGGTGACATCCTGAGCGACCTGGCGGCCGCACTCGTGGGCGGACTGGGGCTGGCGCCGTCGGCGAGCCTGCATCCGGGCCGGGTCGGCCTGTTCGAGCCCGTGCACGGCTCGGCGCCGGATCTGGTGGGTACGAATCGCGCGAATCCACTGGCGGCGATCATGACGGCGGCACTGATGCTGAGGCATCTCGGCCACGCGACAGTTGCGGATGCGATCGAGAAGAGCGTGCAGCGGGCAGTGCGCGGAGGTCACACGACGCCGGATCTGGGCGGCGAGCTGGGCACGGCTGCCGTCGGTGACTGGGTCTGCCGTGACCTTAGAGAGGCGGGAGAATAAATGCCGGACGACGTTCAACCGCGACGCCCGCTGGGCGCGATCCTGCTCGAGTCAGGACGCATCACGCAGAAGGATGTCGAGCGCGTGCTCGAGCATCAGCGTGCGCACGGCGGCTACTTCGGCCAGGGTCTCGTATCACTCGGCATTCTCTCGCGGGAGGAGGCGGACTGGGCGATCGCCAATCACTTCGATCTCCCGTTCATCTTCCCGCACGCCGATGCGGTCGACCGCGATGTAGCCCACATGGTACCGGCGGACTGGGCACTCGCGCACATGGCCGTGCCGATCGTACGTGCAGGGCGACTCGTGACCGTCGTTGTCGCGGAGCCGCTGACCCAGGAGGTGACGGAGGAGCTGCGGAAGCGGACGGGACTTCAGGTCGAGATGGCACTCGCGTCCGCATCACGCATCCGCGAGCTCATCCACGCGATCTACGACACTCGCGATGATGCTCTGACGGTGCGGGAACGCGAGCGCACGGCCGGTGAGTTCATCGCGCGTGCTCTCACGCACGCCGCCGAGCGCTTCGGAGTGTCGATCCGCGGCTCGCAGGCGACCGGTTGGTGGCGTGCACGCGGGCGGACGCATCGCGCGCCACTTGCCGACGGCTGGGAGGCCGCGCTGGACGCAGCCATCGATCCGCCTTCGGTAGCCCGCGTCCGCGCCGGGCAGGACGGCCACACGGAGTGGGAGGCGGAAACGGAGCATGCGCGTCTGACGGTCCCGCTCGAGGCTCAGGCCCTCATCGGTGCGGGCGGGGTCGAATTGCTGTTCAGGCCGCTTCAGAACGTGCCGCTGGCGCCCGCAGCGGCCGAGCTCGTGCTGCCGACCACGCTCATGACGGAGCTGCGGCTGCTGTGGCGCGCGGGTTCGGCACGCATCGCGGTGGAGGCGGAGCGGCCTGAGGCCGCACGTGCGCTGCTCCCACTCATCCCTTCCATCGCGGTGGGCGATGAAGTGCGCGCGCTGCACGTGAACTCGACCGGTGAGGGCGGTTCGGTGTATACGCTCGCCGGAGACCGCAACGATGCGTTCGCCGAGTCCGTGGCGTCCTACGAGCTCGACGCGATCACCATTGACCTGCCGCACGAGGGGTACCCACTGCACGGCCTGCTTCGCGCCGCGCCGCTCGCGCTCATCCTTCTGCATGAGCCGCTGGATGAGACTCCGACACAGGAATGGGGCGTGAACTGGCTGCTGACCATTGCGGGTGAGCCCGGCGGGTTCACATGGCAGCTCCGCGCGCTTCACCGCTGAACCGGGAGTTATGGCTCAGATCGATCAGTTCCTGCGCCTGATGGTGCAGCAGAAGGGCTCGGACCTGCACCTGACGGTCGGCTCACCGCCGATCATGCGGCAGCACGGGGAACTCACGCGCGTCAAGTTCCGTGACCTGACGCCGGCCGACATGCAGGCGCTGCTGTACGAGATCATGTCGCCCGGACAGAAAGCGGAATTCGAGAAGTCGAGCGACATCGACTTTGCGTATGAGATCATTGATGTCGCCCGGTTCCGCGTGAACCTGTTCCGCCACCGCAAGGGCATGGGCTGTGTGATGCGCACCATCCCGAGCACCGTGCTGTC
>JAGTUV010000371.1 GCA_018224305.1 Gemmatimonadota bacterium | reverse complement strand
ATAACACTCCCACTCCCACTCCCACAACCAATTTCGTTAAACGGAGGAACAGTGACACCAATGCTATCGACACTCGCGCTGCTTCAGCAGCGACCAGCCGGCCAGGGCATGACGATCATGCTGATCTACATCGTGTCCTTCGGCCTGATCGCCTGGCTGCTGCTGATCCGGCCGCAGCGCAAGATGCAGCAGCAGCACCAGCAGATGCTGGCAGCGCTGAAGCGCGGAGACGAGGTAATGACGGAGGGCGGCATCATCGGTACGGTCGTGCACATGACCGATGATCGCGTGACGCTGAAGTCCGGCGAGAACACGCGCCTGCTCGTAGCAAGGATGAAGATCTCACGCGTGGTGAGCGGCACGGAGACGACCGGCTGAGATGGCGATACGGGAATTGCGCTTCATGGGCGACCCGGTGCTGAGGGAAAAGGCTCTCGCGGTCGCGGAAGTGACGGCGGAGCTGCGTGCGCTGATTGCGGACATGTTCGATACGATGTACGCGGAAGAGGGAGTCGGCCTGGCCGCTCCGCAGGTCGGTGTCGGCGACCGCGTGATCGTGATCGACGCGCGCGATGACGATGTGCCGCCGTTCGCACTGATCAACCCGCAGATCGTTCATTTCGGCGAGGAGCTCGAGCGCGACGAGGAGGGCTGTCTCAGCATCCCGGGGCTGAAGGAGATCGTGGAACGTCCGGCGGCCGTGCGCGTGGAAGCGATCGGCATCGAGGGCGAGCGCGTGGAGATCGAGGCGGAGGGACTGCTGGCGCGGATCCTCCAGCATGAAGTGGATCATCTCGATGGCATCCTGTTCGTGGATCGTGTCAGCACGCTCAAGCGGAAAATGCTGCTCAAGCGGTGGCAGAAGGTGAAGCCGGAATGATCATGCCGGTTGCAGACTGACGCATGCGCATCCTGTTCTGGGGCACCCCGGATTTCGCGGTACCCGCCCTGCGCGCGCTGCTCGGCGAGGGCCACGATGTGGTGGGCGTGGTGACGCAGCCGGATCGGCCGGCGGGACGCGGCCGCATGCTGCGTCTCTCACCGGTCAAGATGCTCGCGATGGATGAATCGGTGCCCGTACTTCAACCGGAGCGCGCGCACAGCGATGACTTCATGAACGACGTCCGTCTCCTGGCGCCGGATCTGTCGGTGGTCGTCGCGTACGGCCAGATCCTGAAGCGCGAGGTGCTCGATCTGCCGCCGCTCGGATCAATCAACGTGCATGCATCGCTGCTGCCGGAACTGCGCGGTGCCGCACCGATCAACTGGGCGATCCGCCTCGGTCACGAACAGACGGGCGTCACGATCATGCGCATGGTCGAGCGCATGGACGCGGGTCCGATCCTGCACCAGGTCCCGGAACCGATCGGCGATGATGAGACCGGGTCGGACCTGTGGCTGCGGCTGAGCGAGATCGGCGCGGAGGCGCTCATCGAGGCGCTCGCGCTGCTCGAGCTGGGCGAACTCACGGAAGTCGCGCAGGATGAAACGCGTGCCACGTTCGCGCCGCGCATCACGCGTGACACTGCGCGCGTCGACTGGCAGGACAACGCAGTGGCCGTCGGCCGGCACATCCGCGCGATGGACGCCGTACCCGGCGCGTGGACGTCGCATCGCGGCGATGACCTCAAGCTGTACCGGCCACTGCCGGAACCGGACTTCGCTCATGACGCGAAGCCGGGCACGGTACTGCACGCGGATGGCACGGACGACGCCCAGGGCATGCGGGTAGCATGCGCGACGGGCGCGGTCCTGGTGCGCGAGGTGAAGCCCGCTGGCCGCCGCCGCATGAACACGGCCGAATGGGTGCGAGGACGCGGCGTCGAGGTAGGGGAGCGCTTCCATTGAACGCGCTGCCGCGGCTGCACTTCGTCACGGACGACGCGGTGCTCGCGGACCGCGCATTTCCCGATGTCGCGGAACGTGTGCTCGAATGCTGCGGACGGTCGGCTGCGCTGCACGTGCGCGGCCATGCCACCAGCGGTGCGCGCATGCATGCGGTAGCGCAGCGGCTTCAGGCCGCAGCGCTGCGCACCGGTGCCTGGCTTCTCGTCAACGACCGGCTCGACATTGCCCGGGCCGTACGTGCGAACGGTGTACAGCTCGGAGCACAGTCCCTCGCGGTGGCCGACGCGCGGGCGCTGCTCGGCGCGGGAGCGCGCATCGGCCGGTCCGTGCACGGCGCCGCGGAGGCTCTCGAGGCTGAGGCGGACGGAGCGGATTTCGTGCTGCTGGGTACCATCTTCGCGTCGGCATCGCACATGGGGCGCGCCGGAGCAGGTGTCGGGCTCGTGCAGGACACCGTCGGACGGACGACGCTCCCGGTGCTCGCCATCGGCGGCATCACGAACGCCCGCGTCGCCGATGTCGCAGCCGCGGGTGCGTACGGCGTTGCGGTGCTCGGCGGTGTGTGGCGGGATGACGACCCCGTACGGGCGGCCGCGGCGTATGCCGGTACCGTGAATTCGGTCTGGCCGATGTACCGGACGTAAACACCTCGGATGGCGGGACAGCATGATGACAGTGAAAGTGAACGGGGAGCCGCGCGAGATTGCGCCGGGCACCACGGTGAGCGTACTGCTGGAGGGTCTCGGTCTGCATCCGAGGCTGATCGTCGTGGAACACAATCGCGAGATTCTCGACCGCACGTCGTTCGATGCAACGGAAGTGCGCGCGGGTGACAGTATCGAGCTGGTCCATTTCGTGGGGGGCGGATGAGCAGTCAGATGGTGGAGAAGATCGATGCGGTATCGCTCGATTCGTCGTTCGTCATCGCGGACCGCACGTTCCGCTCACGCCTGATCGTCGGTACGGGTAAGTACCGCACGAACGATGAGATGGTGCGTGCGATCGAAGCGTCCGGCGCGGAGATGGTGACCGTCGCCGTCCGGCGCGTGGATCTCGACCGTTCGAAGGAAGAGGGCATCCTCCATCATCTGGATCCTGAGCGCTACTTCCTGCTGCCGAACACCGCGGGCTGCTACACTGCGGAGGATGCGATCCGCTATGCGCGGCTCGGCCGCGCGACCGGCATGAGCGACTGGGTGAAGCTCGAGGTGATCGGTGATGAGCGCACGCTGCTGCCGGACGTTGCCGCCACGCTCGATGCGGCGAAGGTTCTCGTCGCCGAGGGGTTCCAGGTGCTGGCCTACACGAACGAGGACGTGATCACTGCACTGCGGCTCGAGGATGTCGGCTGCGCCGCGGTCATGCCGCTCGCCAGTCCGATCGGCAGCGGACTCGGCCTCGTCAATCCGTACTTCATCCGTGAGATCAAGACGCGGCTGTCCTGCCCGGTGATCGTGGATGCAGGTGTCGGAACCGCATCGGATGCGGCACTGACCATGGAGCAGGGAGTGGACGGCATCCTGATGAACACCGCGCTGGCGGAGGCGAAGGATCCGATCCGCATGTCGCTCGCGATGCGCCTCGGCGTGCAGGCCGGCCGGCTCGCTTTCCTCGCCGGCCGCATGCCGCGCCGGGAGGTGGCCGTGCCGTCATCGCCCGTGACCGGCATGATCGACTGACGACCGTGGCGGCGCCCACGGCCGGCCGGATTGCCGCGATCGAGACGTTGCGGGCGGTCCGCGCCGGCGAGCTGGCCGACCGCGCACTCGATGCTGCCGCGCGACGCCTGGACCCGCGGGACCGCGCATGGACGCACGAACTGGTGTACGGCACGCTCCGCCTCCGCGGCCGCCTCGATCATCACCTCGCCCACCATTCCAGCCGGCCTCTCGATACCGTTGACGCCGACGCGCTCGACATCCTCCGCCTCGGCGCATACCAGCTCCTCGAGATGGACGGCGTACCTGAATACGCGGCCGTTTCTGCAACGGTCGACCTCGCCACGCGGTACGTCCGCCGCGCTGCCGGCTTCGTCAACGCGGTGCTGCAGTCCTTGCGTAGGGCGCCCGCGGCGTCGACCTTCCCCACGCTGGAGGAGGATCCGGTCGCGCATCTGGCGACATGGGGCTCTCATCCGCGCTGGCTGGTGGAGCGCTGGGTCGGCCATTATGGCCCGGCGGCGGCGGCCCGACTGACCGCCGCGAACAACCGCCGGCCGGAGTTGTACCTGCGCGCGCTCGGCGTGGATGTCAGTGCCGTGACCGCGGCGCTGGCGGGGCAGGGGATTGAGACCGAGCCGTTCGAACTGCTGCCGCGGGCGCTGCACGTGAAGGGTGGCACGGCGGCGGCGGCCCTGCGCGCTGCGCCGGTGATCGTGCAGGACCCTGCCGCGGGTCTCGTCGTCAGCTTCATCGGCGACGTGCCGGCGCGAGTGGTGGACCTGGCGGCGGCGCCCGGAGGTAAGACGATGGGACTCGCGTGCGACTCACCGTCCGCCGGGCGGCTGGTCATTGCGGCCGATGTGTCGTCGGGGCGTCTGGACCGCGTGCTCGAGAACCGCTCGCGGCTGGGTTCGCTCGCGACGGGTGTAGTGCCCGTCGTCGCGGACGGTCGCGCACCGCCGTTCAGGAGTGCCGGCCTGGTGCTGATCGATGCGCCGTGCACGGGGACCGGCACGTTCCGGCGACACCCGGACGGCCGCTGGCGTGTACGGCCGGACGACATCACGGCACTCGCAGAGTTGCAGCGTCAACTGCTCGATGGCGCAGCGCCGATCGTCGCACCGGGCGGTCTGCTCGTGTACGCGACGTGCTCGCTGGAACGCGAAGAGAATGAGGTACAGGTGGAGGCATTTCTGAACACGCATACGGATTTCGCACTCGAAGCCGGCGACGGCCCCGCGGACGTGCTGGACGGGCGCGGTATGCTGCACGTGCTGCCGCACGAGCACGGCGTCGATGGTGCATTCGCGGCGCGGCTGCGCCGCCGCTCATGAGGTACGACCGTGCTTGGTGATTCCGTACGCCGGCGCCAGCCGAAGCGGCGCGCGCCGCGCGCTGGCAGTGATCGTCCGCGCGGTGAACGCAACTGGCGGCGTCTCCTCGGTGGGCTGGTCATCGCGCTCATCGTTCCGTTCCTCATCGGCTATCTCATCGCGGTCTACGTTCTGTTCCCGCCGACAGAAGTAAGCGGTGCCGGCTTGCCCGTGCCCGACCTCCACGGCCGCACCACCAGTCAGGCCCAGCGCGATATAGTCGCGGCCGGACTGGGGGACATGCAGATCACCGAACTGCCTCACCCCGATGCGGACGAGGGCACCATCATCGCGCAGAGCCCGCTGCCCGGGCAGCAGCTGCGCCGCGGCGCCGACATCCGGATCGCCGTCAGCTCGGGTCCGGCCAGGGTCATGATGCCGGACGTGCTCGGATTCAGCGCGGAGCGCGCCGAGTCCATGCTCGTCCGTGCCGGCTTCACGGTCTCGCGGTCGGAACAGGAGAGCCCGGCGCCCGCCGGACGCGTGATCCGCACCGAACCCGAGCCCGGCCAGCCGCAGGTACTGCCTGCCACGGTCACGCTCATCGTCAGCTCCGGCCCGCCGGCCGTGCCTGATGCGGGCGTGTTCCCTGACTCAGCCGCCAGCGATCCGCCGGAGTCTTCCGATGACCCGCGGAGGTAGCGGGATCGCATGAAGAAGCGCAGGCAGATCGTCACGGTGTCCGTCATGGCGCTCATTGCCGTACTGTCGGCGCTGATCTGGACGAATCGTGAGATGTTCACGCCGCTCGACGTCGGCAGCCGGGCCCCGGATTACGTCGCCCGTTCGCTCGACGGCGACACGGTCTCGCTGTCGAGCTTTGCCGGCGAAGTCATCGTGCTCAACATATGGGCGACCTGGTGCCGCCCGTGCGTCATCGAGATGCCGGCGCTGCAGCGCCTCCACGAGGAGTTGTCCGATGCCGGTCTCCGCGTGGTCGCGGTCAGCGTGGACGCACCAGCCGGCGTCGTTGGCTCGTTCGGAGAATCGGGCGGCGACGTGGCCGGGTTCGTGGAGTCACTCGGGCTGACGTTCACGGTGCTGCACGATCCGACCGGCCGCATCGAATCGCGCTATCAGGTGTACGGACTGCCGACGACCTACATCATCGATCGGCAGGGCAGGATTCAGCGGAAAGAGCTCGGTGCCAGAGATTGGGACGAGCCGCCGCTCGCCGACCAGATCCGTCAGCTAGTGGAGGGTTGAGTGCTGCGCCATGTCATCGACTGGGCAATCACCGACTGGGCGCTGAAGCTCACTGCGCTCGTGCTCGCGTTCCTCATGTGGATTACCGTGCGCGCGGATGAGCCCGGGCAGTGGAGCTGGGATGTGCCGGTACGCGTCGTCAACAATGATGCCGGCTGGGTCGTCTCGGGCCAGCCGGTGCCAGCCGAGGTCACGCTCTACCTGCGTGGCCCGTACCGCGAGCTGCTGCGTGCTTCCTCCGACCTCCCCGAGATCATTGTTCCGATCCAGGAAGTCAGGGACGCGCACGAGGTGCTTCAGCTCCGCTCGAACTGGGTCAGCCTGCCGAGCGGCACCGACCAGGTGGCGGTCGTGGACCTGCTGCCGAGCTCCGTACGCATCTCCTTCGACCGCGTGATCACCCACGTCATTCCCGTCGCTGCGCCCCTGCTCGGCGAGCCGCCTGCCGGATACGAAATGATCGGCGACCTGATTATCGAGCCTGTCGCCGTCCGCGCCAGCGGCACGGCCCGCGCCATCGAACGCATGGACTCCGTGCGCCTGCCGCCGATCGACCTGCGCGGCGTGCGCAGCTACGATACGGTCGATCTCACCATCGACACGACGGGCACCGGCCTCATCATATCCCCGCGTACCGTGCGCGTCTTCGTGCCGGTGGGCCCGATCGTCACGGACACGGCACTCACGCCGATCGTACCCCGGGTCCGGCCGCAGCAGAACTGACGTGAGTGCGCCGCTCGTGCTCGGCATCGAGACCTCCTGCGATGAGACATCGGCGGCCGTCCTGCGCGCACCGCGCGAGCTGCTCGGCCACGTCATCCTGTCCCAGGACATCCATGCGCTCTACGGCGGTGTGGTACCCGAGATCGCATCGCGGCAGCACCTGACGGCCATCGATGATGTCGTCGCGGGCGCGCTCCGTGAGGCCCGTGTCGACCTGCACGACATCGATGTCGTCGCCGCGACCGCCGGTCCCGGCCTCATCGGCGCGCTCCTCGTCGGCCTGACGTACGCGAAGTCGCTGGCGTTCGCGCTCGACCGGCCGCTCGTCGCGGTGCATCACATGGAGGCGCACCTGTTCGCGACGGAGCTCGAGCACAGCGACGCCCATCCGCCGTTCATCGGCCTCCTGGTTTCCGGCGGCCACACCATGCTGCTGTGGGTGCCGGAGTGGGGCCGCTACGAGCTGCTGGGCGAGACGCGTGACGATGCGGTCGGCGAGGCGTTCGACAAGGTCGCCAGGATCCTGGGCCTGGGGTTCCCGGGCGGTCCGGCGATCCAGCGGGTGGCAGCGGACGGCGACGCGAAGGCGTTCAGGTTCCCACGCCCCATGCTCTCATCCAACCAGTCCCCGTGCGACGACGATTACTACTCGTTCTCGTTCAGTGGCCTGAAGACCGCCGTGCTGACACGCGTGCGCGATCTGGAGGCGCGTGGCGAACTCGATGCACGCCGGGCCGATGTCGCCGCGTCGTTTCAGGCGGCCGCTGTGGCCGTGCTCGTAGCGAAGGTGATGCGCGCGGTCAATGAGAAGGGTTGCAGGCGGGTGGTGCTCGGCGGAGGTGTGGCGGCGAGCCACGCACTGCGCTCTGCACTCGAGGCTGCGCTCGACGGCCAACTGTTCGCTCCGTCGATCCGGCTCGCGACCGACAATGCCGCGATGATCGCGCGCGCGGCCCTGTATCACCTGGAGCGCGGCCGCGTCGCGGGCCTCGATGTGACGGCGCAATCGGACCTGCGCTTTCCCGGCATGACACGACGGGAGACGGTGGCCGCCTGATGCTGACGATGCTGCACATCTCCGACATCCATTTCGGCAAGCCGTACGTCCATGAGGTCGGCGAGGCCGTCATCAAGGCCGCGCACGAGATGGCGCTGGACGTCATCATTGCGAGCGGGGATTTCACTCAGCGCGCCAGGCGCGAGGAGTTCGCGCAGGCGCGCGACTTCCTGAACCGCCTGCCGAAACTCCCCATCGTCGTCGTCCCCGGTAATCACGACGTGCCGCTGTACCGCGTGTTCGAGCGCATATTCAATCCGTACCGGCTGTACCGCGAGTACATCTCCGATGATCTCGATACGGTGCACCACCTCGAGAATGCGGTGATCGTCGCGCTGAACTCGACGAGTCCGCTGCGCGCCATCACGAACGGACGTCTCGACAGCCGGCAGCTCGACTTCTGCGCGCGTGCATTCGCCGATGTGCCTGCCGGTATATCGCGCATCGTCGTAACCCACCACCACCTCGCCCCTGCACCCGACTATGAGGGCGGACAGGTCATGCCGCGTGCGAAGCGCGCCATGGACTGCTTCTCCGAGCTCGGCGTGGAGATGGTGCTTGGCGGCCACCTGCACCGGGCGTACATCGGAAACTCGCTCGATGTCTATCCCGGCCGCGACCGCGAGCGCGGCATCATCATCGTTCAGTCCGGAACGGCAACGTCCCGGCGCGGCCGCGCGCGCGAGCGGGAGAAGAACACTCTGAATCTGATCCGTGTGGGCGAAGACCGGATACGCATCACGCATTTCATGTACTTCGACGACCTGTTCGGTTTTGCCCCGATCAGCCGTCACATATTTCCGCGGTCCGGCCGGCACTACCTCCTCGATCCCTCCTCACCGGAGGATGGAATCGCGCTCGCATCTCCTGTCGGAGTGCCCGACGATCTCAAGCCGCCCGGCAATCGCAAGCCGCCCGTCGTGCCCGACGATCGCAAGCCGCCCGTCGAAGTGCGCGACGAACGCCGCCCGGCCCCGCCCGACGAACGCCGGCCACCCCCGCCTGGCGATGGGAGCTTCGGCATGAGCGCGCCCGACAGTCCGGTCGGCGGGTGATGCGCACCGTCGCTTCGCCTCACGATGGGGCACTCCGCCGGGATTCTGTCGATTTCGGCGCGTACGGCGCAGGTGTGCGGTCACGCCGGCTGCGGCTGCGGCTGTTGTTCGTGTGCGGCGTGCTGTTGAGCGCCGCTCCCGCACCCGCATTTTCGCAGGCGCTGCGTGACACGGTCGAAGTCCTGTCGGTGGACGTGCGGGGTGCGCAGCGGGTGCCGGTGGCGATCGTGCGCAGTGTCATAGCTACGCAGGCGACCGGCTGCATCAGCGCGGCCCTGCAGCCGCTCTGCTGGCTCGGCATGTCGCTCGACCGGCACTACCTCGACGCCCGCGTGCTCACCGCTGATCTGCTGCGGCTCCGGCTGTTCTACCATCAGCGCGGCTTCCGCGAAGCGCGGGTGGATCTCGACACGACCCATGTGAGCGGAGGTATCCGGATCCTGTTCCGGATCCACGAGGGTGAGCCGGTGATCGTCACGAGTGTCGAGATCCAGGGCGCGAGCGAGATCGGCGGCGGCGTGACCGGCAACCTGCCGCTGCGGGCGGGGCAGCCGCTCAGCATGATCGAGTTCGAGGCCACGCGTGACACACTGATCACGCGTCTCGCCAATCGCGGCTACGCGGCAGCGGATGTGCTGGCCAACTACGAAGTGCCCGCGAGCGACAGCCGGCGGGCCACCGTCGATTATCAGTTGATGACCGGTCCGCTGACCCGGTTCGGCGAGGTCACGATCACCGGCACGGACCGGGTCTCGCCGTCCGTGGTTCAGCGCATGCTCACGTTCCGCGAGGGCGACCTCTACAGCCGTCAGGCATTGCTGCGCAGTCAGCGCAATCTGTTCGGCCTCGCCGTCTTCAGGCACGCCGAGATCATCACGGCCGATCCCACACAGGGCGATACGGTCCTGCCGGTGCGCGTGCAGGTGAACGAGGGTGATCTCCACCGCATCCGCCTCGGACTCGGCCTCAGCACGGCCGACTTCCTGAATGCCGAGGGCCGCTGGGTCAGCCGCAACTTCCTCGGGCGCGCACGCCGACTCGAGGTGCGCAGCCGCGTCTCCAACATCGTCGCCGAACCACTGCGCACGTTGCCCGGGTTCGAGGGCTGTTCCGGGATCTACTGCGATGAGGCCGGCTCCGTCGCGATCGATTTCAGCCAGCCCTGGTTCTTCGATCTGCAGAACACATTCGGTGCGGGTCTCTTCATCGAGCGCTTCACGCTGCCGGGTGTGTACGTGCGAACGTCCCGCGGCGGCTATCTGTCCTTCGGCCGCACGATCGGGCGCGGCGCCGTCGCATCCATCGGATTTCGCCCGGAGTTGACGAAGCTGGAGTCGGACGGCGACCTGATCTTCTGCGTGAACTTCACGGTGTGCGAGGAGCGCGAGATCGACATTATGCGCAGCGCGCACTGGCTCGCGCCGCTGGCCGTCTCCCTCGGCGTCGACCGGTCCAACAATGTCTTCTCGCCGACGGCCGGCTACATACTCCGCCTCGACGGCGAGTATGCTGCGCGCGGGACTGGATCCGAATTCGATTACGTCCGGGTGATCGCGGATGCGTCCCAATATCACGACCCGTTCCGCGGCGTGGTTATTGCCACCCGTCTGCGTCCTGGTTGGGCCCGTGCGATCGGTGCGCCCGGCAGCGGTCTCGGCCTGCATCCGCAGAAGCGATTCTTCGGCGGCGGGCCGAACAGTGTGCGCGGCTTCGCACAATACCGGTTGGGCCCGAAGCTGCTGGCGATCGATGATGGCCGGGTGCTGGCCGACACCGCCGGACATCGGCCGGGTTGCACGCCGCACGCGATCAATGACGGCACGTGCGATGTCAGCCGGTTGGCCGCGCGCGCGCCCGGCGAGTTCGAGCTGCGGCCGGTCGGCGGCGCAGTTCTGCTCGAGGGCAACGTGGAGGCACGCTTCCCGATCTGGCCCGACCGCCTCAACGGCGCAGCGTTCCTGGATGTCGGCCAGGTGTGGCGCAGCGTGGACGAGCTCGATCTGCGCACGCTCGCGTGGACCCCGGGCGTCGGGATCCGGTACATGAGTCCGATCGGGCCCATTCGTGTCGATGTCGGGTACAACCCCGCAGGCGCCGAGCGGCTCGACGTCGTCACGACGGAAGTCTGCCACCGTACCGCCGCGGATGTATGCGCGGACATCGAGCCGGGGGTCACGTATCCGCTCGACGAACTGGGCAACAGGCGAAACCTGCGCACACTGCCGTCTGTCATGTGGCAGCCGGAGCGCTTTCAGTTTCACTTCTCGATAGGACAGGCGTTCTGAAGTGTCGCGACCACTCCGTCTAGCCGGATACATCGCCATTGGCGTGCTGAGCGGCCTGCTGCTCGCCACTCTGGCCATCGTCGTCATCTCCCGCACCGACTGGGGCATGGAACGCGTCCGGGGCTTTGCCGTCCGCTGGCTCGAGGAGCGCGTGGACGGTGAACTGACCATCGGCCGGATCACCGGACCCGGCCTGCTCGGCGGTGTCGTGCTGCATGACTTCGGTATCATCGACGCGAAGGGCCGTCCCTTTCTCGCCACCGACAGCGTCGAGCTCAACTACAAGCTCAGGACCCTGCTCGGCGGCAGCATCATCCTCAACAACGTGGTGTTGTACGGGCCTGACGTCGTGCTCGAGTACCTGCCGGGTGATACTGCGTGGAATTTCGAGTACGTCTTTCCCGACCGCACGCCGGGCGACGCTGCCGAACCGACGCGCCGGCTGATTCAGTTCAACGATGCGCGGGTCATGGGCGGCACGGCGACCGTGCGGATGCCGTTCGAGCCGGACGGCCCGATCGAGCCTGGCGACACCGCACGCCTGATCGTGGACCGGTTCCCCGAAGGACTCGCACGCGTAATGCGCTTCGAGGAGTTGAATGCGCGCCTCGATCGTGTCATCTGGGAGTCGCCGATCGAGCGCGGTCGTCTCATCGACATCCGGTCGGTGCAGACACGCGGCTACGTCTTCCGGGATCCCTTCCTCGTGCAGGGTATGCGCGGCACGCTGACGATGCGCGACAGCATCGTGGCGTTCGACATGCCGGAGGTCGAGCTGCCCGGCAGCCGCGCCGCGGTGCTCGGCCGGGTGATCCTGCGGAGCGGCGGAAACGATATCGATGTGCGGGTCGATGGCAGTCGCGTCGCGCTCCGTGACCTCCAGTTTCTCCACCCGCAGATACCGGACGAGGGCGGCGGCTCGCTCCTTCTGCGCATCCAGTCGCAGCCGACCGGCACACTGTGGCTGGCAGAGGATGCGCGTCTGACGACGCCCGGCACCAGTATCGCCGGCTCCTTCGGCGTGGTGACGGGCGATTCGCTGTACTTCACGAATGTCAACCTGCGCGCGTCACCGCTCGATGTCGACCTCATCGAGCGTCTGCTGCCCGGTGGCCTGCCTGTCGATGGCCTGCTGGTCGGTACGGTGGAAGTGCGCGGTCCGCTCTCCGCGCTGGAGACCAGCGGCGACATGCGGCTGACCGGGCGCGGTGCGGGCGCCGGGTCGGAGATCGCATGGCGCGGCGTGCTCGACGTGCGCAACGGCGCGATGTCCGCGCGGACCTTCAACGCCGAAGTGCGCCACCTCGAGCTTGCGCTCGTATCGGCTTTCGCGCCCGACGTGAAAGTGACAGGCAGCGTGTCAGGCAGGGTGGCAGGATCGGGTGGGCGCGGACGCATGAATTTCACGGCGCTTCTCGAGCATGCAGCGACCGACGGCGGCAGGGCGGTGTTCGATGGAGGAGGAAGTGTCGAGGGCGGCGGCCGAAGTCGACGCCTCGACCTGACTCTCAACGCCTCCCCCGTCTCGTTCCAAAACATTGCACAACAGGTACCCGCGCTGCAGGGATTGCAGGGAAAGCTGAGCGGACCGGTGCATCTGGCCGGCACGGCGGATGACATGTCGTTCGATGCGGAGCTGTCGACGCCGGGTGGACCGCTGGCGCTCGACGGCCGGGTGCGGAACACGAACGGGATACGCCGCGTCGCTGCGACCGCCGAAGCGCACGGCTTCCGGCTCGACCCGTTCCGTGACGGCCTGCCGACGACCACGGTATCCGGCACATTGACGGTCGATCTGGCGGGGGGCACGCTCGCGTCGCTGCGCGGTCCCGTGGAACTCGTACTCGATTCCACACGGCTCGGCGAACTGCCGTATTCAACGCTGCTGCTCGGAGCGCACATGCGTGACGGCCTGCTCGTCGTCGACAGCGCATTTCTGCGCGGTCCGCTCGGCAGCGGCCAGGCGAGCGGGAGCATTGCCCTCATCGAAGGAATCGACGGCCGACTCGACGCGGGATTCCGGAGTGAGTCGCTCACGGCGCTCGAACCGTTCCTGTATCGCAACCGCGGTCCCGCCGCCGACGGCGAGCCGCGTGTCGCCGGCCGCGTTGAAGCGACCGCCGCAGTCACGGGGTGGATACGCCACCTCGACGTGGCAGCGAGCGCCAGCGGCGAGCAGGTTCTGCTCGGCCCGGTGTCGGCGGGGCGCGTGCATGCGGAAGTGAAGGCGAGCGCACTCGGCTCCGGCAGTGACGCGTTCCGGCTCGTGGCGACGGCGGATTCCGCCCACGCACTTGCCCATGCGTTCCAGGTTGCGCGTCTCGAGTTCGCGGGCATACCGGATTCAATGCACATCACCGCGGGCGCGACGGCCGCCGGCCGGAACCGCCTGTTCGCGACGGGCGTCCTGCAGCGTGAGTTTGCGGACAGCAGCGCTGTCGTGCGTGCACGGATCGACGATCTGCGGCTCGGCAGCCGCTCGCCGTGGCTGCTCGCGGGCCCGGCCGCCATTCGCGTCGAGGATGGCAATGCAGTCATCGATTCGATAGTGCTCGAACGCGTGGAAGGTGGCCGTGCCGTGGCCGGCGGACGGCTGGCGTGGGCGCCATCGACCATCGCTCGGGCCCGTCCGCTGGAGTTCACGATCGGCGTTACGCGCCTCCCGTTCGACGACCTGCTCGGAGTCCTCAACTCGAGTTCGCCCGGCAGCGGTACGCTGGAGGGATCGCTGCGCGTCGCGGGCGCTGCACTCGATCCGTTCATCGAGGCGGAATTCGTGGGCAGCGACATCATGTACGACGACGTTCGCATCGATCGCGCGTACGCCGAGTTCACCTACGCCGGACTCGGCCTCGACGCACACGCCGAGGCGCAGTACGACGGCCGCAGCATCCTGAGCGGCGGCGGCCGAATCCCCATCGATCTGCGGTTCGCACCGGTAGGCGAGCGCCGTCTCGCGCAGGCGCTCAGTCTCACCCTCACCGCCGACAGTCTGCCGCCCGGGCTGCCGCTCGGCCTGCTCGACGGCTTCACCCGCGTCGGCGGACGCATTGATGGCACGATGGTCGTCGGCGGTACCACTCTCGACCCGACGCTGAGCGGCGGCTTCACCATTCGCAACGGCACCGCCGACTGGAACGTGTCCGGCGTCCGTTACCGCGATGTCACGGGCAACTTCGTGCTCGAGCAGGGACGACTGCTGCGTGTCGATCTGAGCGCGGTCTCCGCAGATCCGCGCAGCCGCTCGGCGCTGTCGTTCGGGGCGGAGCCCGCCGTCGGCAACGGCACCGTCAAGGGCACTCTCGATTTCGATGACCTGATCGATCCGCTGTTCGATCTGCGACTCGGCGCCGATGGCGTATACGCGGCGCGTCGACGCGATGTCGAAGCGCGCGTCACGGGCACGGTACTGCTGGGCGGCCGCTACACGCGTCCGGAAGTCAGCGGCCAGCTGCGTGTCGACCAGGGAGCACTCTACATCGAGGAACTGTACCGCCAGTACCTTCTGTCCGGCGTTGAACTCGACGATCCGACACTGCTCAGCCTCGTCGATACGGCGCTCGTCGCCGTGCGACCCATCATCGCCGCATCGAGCAATCCTTTCGTCAAGAACCTGCAGGTGCGCGACCTCCAGGTCGATGTCGGCGCCGACTCCTGGCTGCGCAGCCGGGACATGGATGTCGAAGTCACCGGCCGGCTCAACGTCGCGTTCCGCACCGACCGCCGTGACGAGGACCTGCGGCTCACCGGTTCGCTCGATGTCGGACGCGGCACGTACACGCTGTACTATCCGCCGTTGCAGTCGCGCCGGTTCCAGGTGCGTCAGGGCTCCATCCAGTTCCCGGGCACGCCCGGCATCGATCCCTACCTGTCGATCACCGCGGCGTACAAGGCGCGGGCGAGGGGCGAGCCGCTCGATGTGCTCGCGATCGTGACCGGCACGCTCCAGAACCCGCGTGTCAGCCTATCGAGCGACGTGCAGCCGCCCATCAGCGAGTCCGACCTGGCCTCGTACCTGTTCTTCGGCGTGCCGACCTGGGAAGTGGCGAGCACGGGCCAGCAGAACCGGGCGATGTCAGGCATCGGCGGCGCCCTGACGCCCAGCGTGCTCGGCTACGCGTCCAGCGGGCTCCAGGCGCTCGTGCAGAACGCCGGCCTGCTCGATTACGTCGGTCTGACGACGACCGAGACCGGCATGAGCGGCCAGAGCGATGCCGGCTTCTCCGATTTCCTTGCCGAGACCCAACTCGAGATCGGACGCTACCTCACGACGGATCTTTACCTCGGCATGTCCAAGCGGCTCGGCACATCGAACCTCGACGCAGGCGCACGCCTCGAGTGGCGCTTTCTGCCGGAGTACTCGCTCGAGATGTTTGCCGAAGACCGGCTCGCCCGCGCTCCTGCATTCGGACTGCGCCGCGAGACGGGGCTCAGGAAGGTTTACGGGTTTCTGCTCTTCCGCGAGTGGGGCTTCTAGGGTTGGGTGCGGGATGGGTAGAGGGAGTGTTGGAGGGCGTGGGAGAGGGGGTGGGAGTGGCGGCGCTCGCAAGGTCGATCGCTGACCACGGGTCGTGCAGTCACGTGCGTCGCATCGCAGGGCGTCTCCAGTGTGTAAGAAGGGAGATCGTACTCAAGGCCTCCACGGTCTTGAGCTCGAGGATTATCTGCCCTTCCACGAGCAGGTCGAGACGATGCTTGCCGACCTCGTGGCCGTCATAATAAATCACGACTTCCTTCT
>JAGTUV010000370.1 GCA_018224305.1 Gemmatimonadota bacterium | reverse complement strand
TGCTTTTCGGCCCTTATTGACGTGTTTGCGTACAGACGGGAACGTTAATGGATTCAGGGGTGCAGGGCAAGGTTTGGGCGGACGGATAACGTGCCCCGGGCATGGGCACGTGTACGGTCAGGTGGCATGCCGCACGCCGCCCCGATGCCGACAGTCCCGCCCGCCGTCCCGCAGTCTACTCGAGCGCGACTTCCCGCTTCTCTTCCGCGGACCGGTACGCCGCCTCGACGATCCGCATGATCTGGATCTGCTCGCGCGGCAGCGGCTCCTCGACCTCGCCGGTGGCGACGCGGACGAAGTGCGTCAGTTCCTGGCGGTACGATGCCTTGTACAGGTTCTCGCGGCTCACGGGCACGTTCGGCGTGACATCGATCATGTTCCCGGTCTCGACTTCCTTGAACACGGCCAGCGGCGCGATTGCGCCGGAGCCGCGGGTGCCGAGCATGCGCATGTAGTGGCGATCGCCTTCGGCCACGAGGCTCCAGCTCACGGTGAGCGAGATGCCTGCGCCATTCTTCAGGCGCACGAGAATACCCGCGGTGTCCTCGACCTCCATGCCCTCGGGGTAGTGCATGTGCGTGGTCACGCTGGCGGCCTCCGGAAATCCGAACATCCACAGGCACAGGTCGAGTGTCTGGACACCGAGATCCATCATTGCGCCGCCGCCGGCAGTCTCGCGGCGGTGGCGCCAGGTCGGACGCACGACGCGCATCTTCCGGTTGAGCCATGCGCCGCGCGTGAGGAACACATCACCGAGTTCGCCGTTGCGGGCGAACGGGCGCAGCGCAACCGTGTCGGGGCGGTAGCGGTTGTTCATCGCGACCATGAGCGTGCGGCCGGTACGTTCGGCGGCGGCGATCACGCGCTCGACGGCACCGGGTGTCAGAGCCAGCGGCTTCTCGACGAGGACGTGCTTGCCGGCCTCCATGGCGGCGATGGCCTGCTCCTCGTGCAGGTAGCTCGGCGTGCAGATGATGATGGCGTCGATGAGATCGGACTTGAACACGTCCGCGTCGTCACGGAATATGTGCGGAATGCCGAAGCGAGCTGCGAGAGCGTTCGCTCGCACGTGATCGATATCGCACACGGCGGTCAGTTCGACTTCATCGAGTTCGTTCAGTACGGGCAGGTGCACCACCTGTGCGATGGCGCCGACCCCCATCAGCGCGACGCGGAGCTTCCCTTCACTCATCGACCACCCTCCGATGTGGATGACACGGTGCGCGGCGGCAGCATCAGCGCGGCACCGAGTCGTATGCCTGGATAGCGCACGTCGCTCACCAGCGTGTAGCGCGCCTCGCCGTAGATCCGCAGTTGCGCGAACGGCTGGTACTCAGCGCCCGCGAGAACAGCAACGCCTGCCGTCGTCGAATCGAGCAGATCCTCCACGAATGTGTCGGCGATCGCGTCGCCCCGCCCGTTCAGCGCGTGCAGCGATCCGCCCAGCCCGACAAACGTGATGATGTCGAGCGGCACTGTCCAGACAATGTGTGCGTCGATCGACAATATGATATCGCTCCACTCGACGCGCCCAAGGTCGTCCGCCGTGATGATGACGCCCTGTTCCTGTAGTGGCGGCAGACTGTTGAGCCGGTCTGCCAGGCGGTCGAGCTCCGACGTGCGGAACTGCGATGACCAGTACGACAGGCTCGGCGCGATGCGGAGTGCGGGGCCGAGGAATCCGAGATCGAGGCGGATCGAGTACATCGGTGCGGCTTCGACCTTGCTCGGCCAGATGTAGCCGTAGTCGAAGCCGACGCCGCGGAGTGTGAGATTTTCATAATCGTAGTCGGCGAGTTCCTGTGCATGCGCCGGGGCTGCACTCATGACGAGTGCGCATGCCGTCGCCAGCTGCACGCAGCAACGCATCATGTCAGTAGAGCCTGCGGACTTCGACGCCCGTGTAGTACGCGCGCAGTATCTCGCTGTACGACTGCCCGGCACGCGCCCGGCCCATCGCACCCACCTGGCACATGCCGATCGCGTGGCCCCAGCCGCCGCCGTGTACCTCGATCGACTCGATGCCGTTCGGTCCACGCACGGTCTCGATATCGTGCAGCAGGGAACTGTTGAGGATCGCGGGTCCGGGCTGCGGACGGAGCACCCAGCGGATGGAGTCACCGCGCAGCGTGTAATCACGACCGTCGACGCTGAGTTCCACCGTCGCACGACCGGAGGCGTTGCGATCAACGATGCGGACGCCATCCAGGCGGCTCACGCCCTGTACTACGCCGCGCGTATGTGAGCGCAGGGTCTCACCGAGCACCGCGAGGAGCTGGGGCCGCGTCCACTCCGTGCTCCAGTTGAAGCGATTCGACGTCGAGCAGTAGTACTCCTCGGTGCCGGGTATGCGGTCAGAGACTGAGCGCAGGTACGGCAGCGGCTGCCGGTTCGTCCAGGAGTCCTCGATCGATGCCGTCCTGCCGCCGCAGGTGGAGGAGTAGTAGGCGAGGATCGGGGAGCCGTTGTATGTGAGGATCTCACCCGCCGTCTCGCGTACCGCGCGGTTGACGATGGTATCCTCGTCTGCCATGCCACCGTATACCTGATCCATCACCGTCGCGTGGAAGTCGAAGCCGAGCGTTTCGCGGCCGCCGAGATTGCCGACAGCGTACGTCCGCGCCGCAATGGCCTGCGCTTTCGTGGCCTCGATCATCGATGCCGGCAGCCGGCCGATCTCGCGCGGCACGACACCCAGCAGGTATTCCTCCAGCTCTACGATATTCAACGCGGACACGCGACCGCCGCTGCGCGGTATGATCATCGCCTCGCCGCGATACCGGCGGCCGTTGATCGTAAGACCGCCCGGCTGATCGGGAATGACGCGCAGCGATGCTGCTCGCGGGCGGATCACGCCGGCGGGACCGCGCGCACTGACGAACCCCTGCGCATCCGCCGAGAACGTCCACGTCTCACCCGCAGCGCCGCGCATGATCTCGTCACCGCCCGCTACACGGATTGCGAAGCCCGTCGCCGCTCCGACCTGCGCCGTGCTGCTGTCCACTACGATTCCGATACGCACGCGCGGCTCAGCCGCCGGGAGTCCCGTCCCTGGCCGCGGTGTCGGGGTGGGCGGCATCGGCTCACCCGGGGTGCACGCGGCGAGTGCAGCCGCCATGATCAGCACCGTCACCGGATTTCTCATCACGCTACCTCCCGCAGTGCGTCAGACAGCCGCTGGGCTGTATCGTCAATCAGATCCTGAGTGTGGGCGATCGACAGGAACGCCGCTTCGTACGGCGACGGGGGCAGAAACACGCCTCGATCGAGGCTCGCACGATGAAACCGGGCGAACAGCGCGCTGTCGGTGCGCGCAGCGTCCTCGAAATCGTACACCGGTCCATCGACGAAATGCCAACCGAACATTGCGCCCGCCGCATCACCGCGGAACGGCAGTCCGAGATCGTGCGCCGTTTCGGCCAGTGTAGCGAGCAGTCCGCGCGCGCGCTGCTCGAGCACCGCGTGGGGCCGCGTCTCACGCAGGAACAGCAGCTGCGCAACGCCTGCGGCCATGGCCAGCGGATTACCGGAGAGCGTGCCGGCCTGATAGACCGGACCGGCCGGCGCAATCATTTCCATGAGGTCACGTCGCCCGCCATACGCGCCGACCGGCAGCCCGCCGCCGATCACCTTGCCGAGCGTCGTCAGGTCCGGCGTAACGTTGAACAGCTCGCGGGCGCCGCCCATCGCCACGCGGAATCCGGTCATCACTTCATCGAAGATGAGCAGTGCCCCGTGCATGGTTGTGATCTCGCGCAGCTGAGCGTGGAAATCCTCGCGCGGTGCAATGAACCCGGAATTGCCGACAATCGGCTCAACGATGACGCAGGCGATCCGATCGCCATGCTTCTCGAATGCAGAACGTACCGCATCCGCGTCGTTGAACGGAACCGAAAGCGTGAGCTCTGCGAGCGCCTTCGGGACACCCGGCGAATCAGGCAGACCGAGCGTCGCCACACCGCTGCCCGCCTGTACGAGGAACGAGTCCCCATGACCGTGATAGCAGCCGTTGAACTTCAGAATGAGGTCACGGCCCGTGGCGGCACGCGCGAGGCGTACTGCCGACATGGTGGCCTCCGTGCCGCTGTTCACGAAGCGCACCATCTCGACCTGCGGCATCAGTTCGACCACCAGTTCCGCCAGCTCGACCTCCGACCCGTTCGGTGCACCGTAACTCGTGCCCCGTCCGGTCGCCTCCGTCACCGCGCGCGCCACGGCCGGATGCGCGTGCCCCAGCATCAACGCACCCCAGCTCATCACGTAGTCGAAGTACGAGCAGCCGTCCACGTCGTACAGGATCGCGCCCTCCGCACGATCGACGAAGAACGGATTGCCTCCCACGTTCCCGAATGCACGGACGGGAGAGTTGACGCCCCCGGGGATCAGCGTGCGGGCCCGCTCGAACAGATGGGCGCTCGCGCTCCTGTCGATGTGTGCCGTCCTAGTTGTCAACAGCTACCGCCTTCAGATCGGTTTCGATGACATCCACTATCCTGACCTTCACAAAGTCGCCCGGCTTTGCGCCGGTCGCGTCGTCGATGTACACGACGCCGTCGATTTCCAGCGCCTGCCACGCCGTTCGGCCCACCGCCCCGCGCTCGCCCGTGACCGCGTCCGGATCATCCATGTCACGGCCCGTCACCGCGTCGATCAGTACAACCACTTCCCTGCCGATCCAGCGCTCATTGCGCTCCTGCGCGATCGCCGCCTGCAGCTCGAGCACGCGCTCGAGTCGCTCGCGCTTTACCGCCGCATCCACCTGATCCGGCATCACTGCCGCCGGTGTGCTCTCTTCCTCCGAGTAGGAGAACGCGCCGAGATGATCGAACCGGATCTCCTCGAGCAACGTCAGCATGTCCTCGAACTCATCATCCGTCTCACCGGGAAAGCCGACGATCACCGTCGTACGCAGTGCGACATCCGGTATGGCCTCGCGCAGCCATGACACGCGCTCGCGTATCGTCGCCTGCCGTTCCGGCCGCCGCATGCGCTTCAGCACGCTGTCACTGCCGTGCTGGATCGGCATGTCGATATAGGGCACAATGCGCGGCTCGCGCGCAATCTGTTCCACCAGTGCGGGATAGATACCGGACGGATACATGTAGAACAGCCGCAGCCACGGAATCGTCGTGCCCGCCAGCAGCGCATCGAGCAGCTCCGGCAGCAGACCGTGGCGACGGGCGGCCCCCGCCACTGTCACCGGAAACGACCCGGTCGCGGTGGCGACCCCCGCCGCAGCGTCGCGCGTCCGACCTCCCGCGGGATCTGCCGCGCGTCCTATCGCCGCCGTCGCCGTGTCGAGGTCCGTGATTCGGGCACCGGCAGTAAAGCCGGCCATCCCGGCGAACGTCCTGCCGACGAACCACTCCCCGCCGGTGCCGGCTGTACCGCGCAGAATGTCGCGACCGTACCACGTGGTGTCCTGGCTGATCAGGTTCAGTTCCACGACACCGCCCGCCTCGAGCTGCTGCGCTTCACGTACCAGCGCCTCGATCGGTGTGGAACGATGCTTCCCGCGCATCAGCGGAATCGCACAGAATGCGCACGTGTGATCGCAACCCTCGCTGATCTTCAGGTGCGAGGTGTGCGGCGTCGAGGTCGACAGCAGTCGCAGCGGCTGCTCCATCGTCGGCACGGACTGCTCGCTCAGCAGACCGCGCGCACGCAGCTCCGGAACCAGCCGATCCGCTTCCGTCAGACCGAGGAACAGGTCGACTTCCGGGAGTTCCGCTTCCAGTTCCGTCTTGTACCGCTGCACCATGCAGCCCATCGCGACAACCGCGCGAATCCGGCCGTCCTGCTTCAGCCGCACCGCATCCAGAATCGCGTCGACCGACTCCTCTTTCGCGACATCAATGAAGCCGCACGTGTTGATCACCACGATATCCGCCGATGATGCGTCACCCACGACACGCACGCCCGCACCCGCGAGCCGCGCAAGCAGGCGCTCGCTGTCCACCGTGTTCTTGTCGCAACCGAGCGTGACCAGCACCACGCGCGTGGCGTCGGCCGAAAGTTCGGCCGCCGCCGCCGGCATTTCACGCGGCGCGCCCAGCACCGGAAGTCCCGCCCGCCTTGTTGTACCTATCGCCATTCCCCTGCCCTGAAGCAAAACGCCCCGGGTCGGTAATGTACCCGGCCCCGGGGACGTCATCAATTCAATGTACGCCCGAACTACCCGACCCGCACTACCCGCACGCTGGCCGGCGGCGTGAACCGGAACGTTGCCGGCGGGATGTCCGTGTTGATCCGCAGTCCGGACAGGTCGAACCGTCGGACACTGCCGTTGTGCTCCGTGATCTCGAAGCGACGTGCGAGAGCATCACGCGTGTCGAACCAGACCTTGAGCGAGCGATACTCCGCGCGCTCGCGCGGCGTGAGCGTCATCACATCGGCCGGCCGCCCGCCGACGCTCTCGCGGCCATGGAGCGTGTAGCGGAACCGTTCGGTGGGATTGCCAATGAACTGGGCCTGAAGGTCCACCCCCCCGCCGCCGCCGGGTGATGCCGGCGACTGCGTGGCCTGGTTCGCGTCGATACTCGGCTGATAGACGTAGAAATGCTGGCCATCGCTCAGGATCACGTCGCCGTCCGGATCCGTGAAGCGGAGCGCGATGCGATCGGGCCGCTGCTGGTACAGCGTACCTCGGCTCGTAGTCTGCTGCCGCAGCAGCGGGTTGTCGAACTGCATGACGAACGACGCCTGCATGGAGCGCACATTCCCGTATGCCGCTCCCGCGCGCCGCAGCACGTCCGCGCCGTCGTCCTGCTGCTCCGCCGGAATGTCCCGGGCGGGCGCAGACGGCTGCACGCCGCCGCCCGCGGGTGAGCGTACCGGCGTATCAGCGGAAGGCGATAGCCGACCGGCCGGATCCGTGCCTCCGGTCGCCCGGTCCGCCGTACGACGGCCCGGATCGTCCTCGACGACCATGTCGAGGCCGGGAGGCAGTGCCGGCGCGCTGTCAGCCGGCCCTGGCTCCGGCACCTCCGAAGCCGCGACGGTGTCCGCGGTCGCCGGCTCATCCGATGCGCGCTCATCCGAACCGGAGCATGCGGTCGCGCCGATGAGAATGCAGACGCCGAGATGCCTGACGGAAACAATCATGTCGTTCAGATCCTCATTGACCTCAACACGATCCGGGACTGCATCCAGCCCGGAGTCGCGGTGTTCCATGGAGCCTGCTACACGACGAACTCCACCCCGTTCCTCAGTCGTCTCCGCAGATGTGGCCTACGGACTCCATCCCGACGAGCACCTCTCGCGGCTTCGAACCGTCCGGCGGGCCGAGCACGCCGGCGCTGTGAAGCTGGTCGATGATCCGGGCTGCGCGCCCGTAGCCGATGCGGAGCCGTCGCTGAAGCAGCGATGTGGACCCCTGCTTGAACTGCACGCATATCTCGGCCGCCTGCCGGAACAGCGCATCGCGCTCCTCGAAGAATCCGGAATTGTCATCAGCCGAGGCATCCTCCGCCTCGCGCGAGCGCACCATCTCCAGGATGTCCTCTTCGCGGGCGGGCTTCTCCGCATCCCGCTCGCGATACCAGTCCATCATCTGTTCGGTATCTTCCGTCGAGATGTATGCGCCCTGGATGCGCACGGGATCCGATGTGCCCGGCGGCTGGAACAGCATGTCGCCGTTGCCGAGCAGGGCATCCGCGCCGTTCTGGTCGATGATCGTGCGGGAATCGACCTTCGAGCTCACGCGGAACGCGATGCGGCAGGGGAAGTTCGCCTTGATCAATCCGGTGATGACGTTCACGCTCGGGCGCTGCGTTGCGACGACGAGGTGGATGCCGATCGCGCGTGATTTCTGCGCGAGCTGCGCGAGCGGCTTCTCGATCTCCGCCTGCACCGACATCATCAGGTCGGCGAGCTCATCGACCACCAGCACGATGAACGGCAGTGGACCATCGGTATAGGTCCAGCGGTCCGGATCGTCGTCAGCGCCCACCGGGTTCGCCCGTCGCAGCGGTGCGCCGTCCTCGGAGCGCTTGTTGAACTCGGCAAGCGAGCGGGCGCCGTTCTCCGACAGCAGTGCGTAGCGCCGTTCCATCTCCAGCACAGCCCACTTCAGCACGGTAGCCGCGTCCTGCGGGTCCGTGACCACGGGGTGGCGCAGGTGCGGCAGATCGCCGTAGATGCTGAGCTCCACCATCTTGGGATCGACCATCAGCAGCCGCATCGTCGTCGGCGAGTGCTTGTAGATCAGGCTGGTTATCAGCGTGTTGATGCAGATCGACTTGCCGGAACCGGTCGCGCCCGCGATCAGCAGGTGCGGCATCTTCGCCAGGTCGGCAACATAGGGTCGGCCGTTCAGGTCCTTGCCCAGCGCCAGCGGCAGCGCGCCGCGCGCACGCTGGAACGTTGCGCTCTCCAGGATCCGCCGGAGGTAGACGACTTCCGGCTCCGGATTCGGCACCTCGACCCCGACGGCACCCTTGCCGGGTATCGGCGCGACGATGCGGATGCTTGGCGCTCGCAGAGCGAGCGCGAGGTCGGCGTCGAGCGCCGCGATCCGGTTGACCTTCACGCCGGGCGCCGGCACGACCTCGAACTGCGTCACAACGGGGCCCGTGGTACGGCCGGCGATATGACTCTCGACCTTGAACGTGCGCAGTGTGTCGACCAGCACCTGGCCCAGCCGTTCGAAGTGCGCGTCACTCGCCGTCGGATCGCCCGCCGGCGGCTCGCTGAGGAGTCCCATCGGCGGCGTCTCGGTCGAGCCGGGATCCCCGGTATCCTCGAGCACTACCCCGTCGGCCTTCGGCCTGCGCCGCAGCAGCTTCGGCACGAGCGATGCCGGCTGCGGCGACGATGACCCCGCCTCCGTCAGTGGCTCAGGCGCTCCGGCAAACACGGGTTCAGTGTTGCCGGGCAGCAGATCGTCCACGGGTTCACGCTGCCGCTCATGGCGCAATGCGCGAAGGCGGCGGGCGACTGCCCCGAGCGGATTCCAGCCGATCGTGGCGACGAACAGCGCAACGAGCAGCATCAGCAGCGCGAGGGCCGCACCGAATTTGCCGAGCAGCGCCGCGAACGGCAGCGTGAGCGTGCGCCCCACCCATCCCGCGCTGCGGGCGGGCAGCACCTCGGCAAACGCGTAACCCGTTTCCACAGCGAAGAGCGCAGCAAAAGCGGGCAGCAGTACGGCCAATCCAAGCATGAGCGCACCGAGACGCAGCGCACGCTCGCCCTCGAACCAGTCGAAGAATGCAGCGCCGGCAAGAGCGAGCAGCGCGGGGATCAGCAGGACACCCACACCGATCGCCGCGACAGCCGAGCCGGCGAACACCGCCCCCAGCACGCCCATGACGTTGCCTGCCGCGAACAGATCCAGTGCCGCGCCGCCGAGTATGGCGACAGGAAGCAGGCTGAGGAGCGTGAACACGCTCAGCGAGAGGAGTCCGATGCCGAGAAGCTGCCGGCGTTGACGACTGCTGATCATGCGTGGATCTGCTACAGACGAATGCGGTGCTCGTCGAGGAACGGCACGGCGTCGTGCCGGTTCTCCTGAGCACAGTAGGCGATATCATCACGGCGTCCGATCTCATCGAGGCGCCGGCCGGCTGCGGTGCGCGCAAGAGTCTGCCCGGTGGGCGCAGTGCGTGACAGTCGCAGCGTCGCGGTCAGCGCATCGTTGCCGGTGGCCGTGCTGCCGAATTCGCGCACGTATCGCGCGATGCGGCCGGCGCACAGCGCGTCCTCCAGCGCGAACCGACCCTCGCGGCCGGCGCACAGCAGGAGCACGTCATCATCGAGTTCGGTGATCCGCTGCGCGACCGCGCGCGCGTTGAGCAGTGACCCGATCAGGCAGGCGCTGCCGGCCGATCCGGCCAGCACCGCGTTTGTGCCGTTGGTCGTCGTCATGATCAGAGTTCTGTCCGCGACGACGGCAGACGTGAACGCCGCCGGCGAATTGCCGAGATGGAATCCGCGGATCGGCTCGGCATCCCGCTCGCCGCACAACAGCACGCTGTCGCGGCCGAGTTCGTCCGCCTTGCGCACCGCCTCGTCCACCCCCGCAGCCGGGAGTATGCTGCGAGCGCCGTTCACCAGCGCCTCGACCATGCTGCTCGTCGCCCGCAGCACATCGATCACCACGACGGCACGCCGGCCGACGGCGCCCTTCACCTCGGCCGGCGTGAACGCAACATCAATTCTCACGCTGCGCTCGCCGCCGCTTCGGCTGCCCGCTCACCCATGCGTCGCTCGACGAGCTTCGTATCGAGCCGTCCCGCGACCACGTCCGCGTCGCTCAGCAGTTCGAGCAGGAACGGAATCGTCGTATGAATTCCCTCAATAATGAATGAGTCAAGCGCGATCCGGCTCCGCACCAGAGCTTCCTCGCGCGTATTGCCGTGCACGATGAGTTTGCCGATCAGCGAGTCGTAGTATGGCGGTACCTTGTAGCCGGCATACGCATGCGTGTCCACCCGTACACCCGGCCCGCCCGGCGGGTGGAAGATCGTGATCTGACCGGGACTCGGCGCGAAGTTGCGTGTGGGGTCCTCGGCGTTGATACGACACTCGATGCAGTGACCACGCAGTTCGGGCGTCGCGGTGATCGACAGGCGTTCGCCCGCGGCGACCCGGATCTGTTCCTTTACGAGATCGACGCCCGTGACCAGTTCCGTGACCGGATGCTCGACCTGGATGCGCGTGTTCATCTCCATGAAGTAGAAGCTGCCATCTTCATCGAGCAGGAACTCGACGGTGCCCGCGGAGAAATAGCCGATGGCCTTCGCTCCGCGTATCGCCGCCTCGCCCATCTGTGCGCGCAGTTGCGGTGTGAGCGCCGCAGACGGCGCTTCCTCGATCAGCTTCTGATGGCGTCGCTGCAACGAGCACTCGCGCTCACCCAGATGGACTACGGTACCGTGATGGTCGCCCATGATCTGGATCTCGATATGACGCGGGCGCGCCAGATACTTCTCGAGGTACACCGAACCATCGCCAAACGCCGACCGCGCCTCGTTCTGTGCCATCTGCAACTGTGCCGCGAACACGTCCGCGTCCGACGCCACGCGCATGCCCTTGCCGCCGCCGCCCGCCGCAGCCTTGATCAGCACGGGGAACCCGATGCCGCGCGCGGTCTCGAGAGCGCTTTCCGCGTCCTCGATCGCGCCCTCGCTGCCGGGAACGGTGGGCACGTTCACCCCCATCATCGTCTTCCGCGCCGTTGCCTTGTCGCCCATGAGCCGGATGTGTTCGGCGGACGGACCGATGAAGACGATGTCACTGCGTTCGCAGATCTCTGCGAACTCGGCGTTCTCGGCGAGGAAGCCGTAGCCCGGATGGATGGCGTTCGCACCGGTGATTTCCGCTGCTGCGATGATGCGGGGGATGTTGAGGTAGCTGTCGCGTGCCTGCGCCGGTCCGATGCACACGTCCTCATCGGCGAAGCGCACGTGCAGTGATTCGCGATCGGCCTCGCTGTAGACGGCTACGGTGCGGATTCCCATCTCGCGGCATGCGCGTATGACGCGCAGCGCGATTTCGCCGCGATTGGCGACCAGTACCTTGCGAAACATGGTTGTATTACGCGACCGCGATCACTTCGAGCCGGACGGCTCGACGCGGAACAGCACCTGACCGTACTCGACCGGTTCGGTATCCTCCACGAGGATCTCGCGTATGACACCGTCCACCTCGCACTCGAGCTCGTTCATCAGCTTCATGGCTTCGAGGATGCACAGCGTCTGTCCCTTCGTCACCGCGGTGCCCGCTTCCACGTATGGCGGCGCATCCGGCGCCGGCGCGCGGTAGAACGTGCCGACCATCGGTGACTTCACCTCGACGAGATTGCTCTTCGGCGCCGGCGCT
>JAGTUV010000369.1 GCA_018224305.1 Gemmatimonadota bacterium | reverse complement strand
TCCCTTTTGATTCGCTCAAGCTGTGTTCGCGGGAAGTGTTGGCGGCAGTTCCAGTCCTGACGGGTCGCCTGACTTGCTGGTGTAAACCCCGGTCAGATCGCCGGCCGGGCTAGCTCGCGGTCATCGTCCGCCACCGTACCCGGCATCCGTATACCAGCGCCGATCATCCCCCGCGCCCACATCAGGTCGTAGTCATCATTGATCCGACGATGCCAAGCCAGGTAATTGTCACGGTACTTCGACGCAACACCGCGGAACCTATGCAGCCATTCCATCAGGCGACGGCCGTAGGCATCGACATTGCGCACGTGACAAGTAGCCAGAGCGCTGTCATTGACGATCAGTTTGAGCATGCGATACTGGTGCCCGACGGATCGGATGGGAGCGCCGACTGGACCGGCGTACGGGAGGCGCGAGTACACCATGCACTGGCCGCCAAGGGTCCGCGTACCCCATGCACGCACCTTCGCAGCTACAGCGACATCACCGCCGACCGTTCGCGCGTCCACGTCGCCGATTCGCGCGACAGCAAGGAGAACACGATCCTTCGGAACCTGATTCCATCGCCAGCCGCAGGTCCGCGCCCCGCGTCTGCGTGATTGGTGCACCCGACGATCGCCCTTCCGAGAATGTGCGAACAGAAGCTCCTTTACCTCGACGACACCGGTCAGCCGTCTGATATCGGCATCCTGCATGGGCGTAAGCACTGCATGTCGCCACCTGAACGCCGTGCTCGTGTGGATGTCAAGCACGCTCGCCGAACGTCGAAGGGTTTGGCTCTGCCGCATCATCACGAGATAGTGCGGCCATCTGTCGATCTTCTTTGTATATGCGAAGGGAGTTCGCGTCAGATCGCTGAAGGTCCGGTGGCACGACTTGCAGCGGTAACGCTGCCGGCCGGAGAATGAGCCCCACCGAACCGTGGCGAAACATCCGCAGTGAACGCAGCACGCGGTGCCAGAGAAACGCATCTCGCGCACTGCGCGCACAATTGTAAGGCGATCCGGATCCGGTAGTGGCGTGGTCATGGGTGGACGTTGGCGCGATATCCGGGGCACTGGAATGGCCGTATCGGACGCCAACACTTTCCGCGAACACAGCATGAGCGAAACTGTCGGCTACCTTGTGGTCGGCCCCAGGCTGCGGCACCAGCCCGCCCGCGGGAATGGTCGGCTGGGTCATGATGCCCCAGCGGGCTACCGGTCCGTCCCCGCTCAGCGGCGAATGGCAAAACGATGTCGGTGCGGTGGCACCGGCGAGCAGTCCATGCGCCGTTGCATCGCCGTGCACGCGGTGGCACGGTACTATTCAGAGCAGGACGATCAGAGGCAGTTACAAAGCACATTTCGCTATCACTCGACCGCCGCGGCGTGGGCTGAAGCGTATCAAGCGCGTTTCGCCATACGGACGTGTTCTCAAAGCGGTTGCTGGTAGAACGGTTGAGAATGATCGAGCAGAGAGCTGATGTCGTGCGAATCCGCATCCGGGCTCAGCCGCGGGCATCCCGAACTGAGGTCGTCGGGCAGCATGGCGATGCGCTCAAGGTACGCATCGCGGCACCGCCCGTAGATGGCGCGGCGAACACGGAACTCGTGCGTTACATCGCAAAGCGGGCGGGAGTGGCACAATCGCGCGTGCGTATACTGGCTGGCGATACGGGGCGTTCCAAGATCGTGGAAATCGACGGTGCGGATGCGGCAGCCGTCCGCGCGGCGCTGCTGGGATGAACGGCCTGCGGCCTGCCGACTTGCACTCAGCACGAGACTGAGAGTGCCTCGCGTACTTCTGCTGTTTGTCGATGGCGTCGGGCTGGGTGCAACCGATGCAGGCGTCAACCCGTTTCTGGTTGCACGACTGCCGACATTCGACGGGCTGCTTGAAGGTGTTCCGGTGGCGGCGAGAGGCGCGCCGCAGCACTATGCTCGATCCAGCCTCGTCGGCGTGGACGCAATCCTGGGATTCGCTGGCATTCCGCAGAGTGGAACCGGGCAGGCAGCGTTGCTGACAGGCAGCAATGCGGTGGAGATGCACGGGCGCCATTTCGGCCCATGGGTACCGTCGCGCCTGCGACCTCTGGTCCGGCAAGAGAGCGTGCTGGCCCGTGCGCTGGGTGCCGGTTATACGGGGGCGTTCGCGAATGCCTATCCGGAGGAAGTGAAGGAGTTGATCGGCGGGGACACGGACATGTCACGGAAAACGGCGACACTGCCGTCGGACGTGCCGGGGCACGTTGCGAGGGCCCGTCGGGGATCGACCTTCCTGCGTGCGGGACCGCCGCTGGCAGCGCTCGGTGCGGGCCTTCTCACCCGGCACACTCCGGAACTGGAACGAGGCGAAGCAGTGGCGAGCGAGCTGACGAATGAAGGGTGGCGGACCGGGCTCGGTCGCACGGGCGTACCGGCGATCGATGCGGTTCAGGCGGGGCTCAACCTGGCTCGCATTGCATCCGCCTACGATATCACACTCTTCGCGCACTATGCGACGGACTATGCGGGACACGAGCAGGATATGGCTGTTGCGGTTAGGACGCTCGAGAAGCTCGATGCATTCCTCGCAGGGTTGATCGAGGGCGCGGACGAGAATCTGTTGATCGTCGTCGTCAGCGACCACGGCAACATCGAGGATGTGCGCACGGGTCATACACGGAACCCCGCGCTTGGCCTCGTGGTCGGCACTGGTCATGCCGGGTTCGCGCGACGGCTAAAGTCGCTCGTGGATATAACGCCCGCAATCATGGACGTGCTGGCGACTTGAGACATGCCGACGACCTGAGACATGCCGAGGACCTGGGACATGCCGACGACTTGATCTCAGGGCATTGGGTACCATCCGCCTGTCGCTCGATCGGCCCGCACGCGACGCAAGACGTTTCCGCGCAGCCTCCTCAGAGTTCTCGTCGTGCCAGTCCGACTCCCGCCAGCAGCAGGACCAGGACAGCGTAGATCAGTATGTAGAGCATTGCGTCCGCCGGGACGGGAAGCGAATTGGCGAACGCGGCCTCCACCCGGAGCAGGGCTCCCTGCGGTGGTAGCAGAACGGAAATCGTCTCGCGAACGAACGATGGCGTGTTCTGGAGAAACTCCACCCGGCGCAAGGCGTACCACACCGTCGCCAGAATGCCAAGGAACAATGCGATCCAGGCGTCCGCGCGTGTTGCCATACTGAGCAGTGCAGTGAGCGATGCGTACACCATGATCTGCGCTGCAATTAGTGCGAAGACACTGGTGCCGCTCCATTCGTTCAGGATGAGCAGGTCAAAGCCCGGAATGAGCACAGCACTCATCGCAAAAGCGATCACCGCGAACATCAGCATGCGCATTCCATACAGCAGCAGGATGGAACTCGGGCGCACCGCATAGAGGCGGGCGTGTCCGTGCGCACGGTCATCGCTGAAGATGCCGCTCATCAGGACGAGCACAGCTATCATGGGGAAGCGGCCGATCAGCCAGCCGAGCAGCAGCAGGACGGAAACCAGTGTCGTGCCGCCGATCTCGAACAACATGTCGAGTTCGACGTGGCCGTGCTCGCGACCGGTGAAAATACGGGCAGTGGCACCTGCAGCCAGGAACACGAGACCGAACGCACTCAGCCCGACGAGGCGACGGGCACGCGACCTCAGCGACAGTGCAAGGAATAAAGGCAATGCGCGGAGCGCCGGCTCGGAGACACGGGATGAGGGTGCTGCGTCAGTTTCCGCCTTCATGTGTCACCGTCCAGCGCGGAGCGTACGCGCTGCTCGAGAGCCTGTCGTTCGGGCTCGACCGCAGTGATCACGGCACCCAGCGCGAGCAGACCGGCCAGACGTTGACTCAGTTCTGCGGAACCGGTGACCGTGACGACATACTCCAGTTGGTCGATCGCTGCAGCCGCCGGGAACGCAGCGGCAACGAAGTCAAACGGCTCGGCCAGGCGCAACCGGTACGATGCATCGCCACTGCGGCTGTCGCGCACCGCGATGATGTCGCGAACGGATCCGCCATCGAGGACCACTGCGTGATCAGCAACGCGCTCGAGTTCGGCCAGGTCGTGGCTGGCCAGGATGATCGTGCGGTCGTCGGACCTGAGATCGGCGACAATGTCGCGGAGCCGCACGCGCCATAGAGGGTCGAGCCCCTCGGTCGGCTCGTCCAGCACCAGCAGCGCGTGCCGGGCGAGCAATGCCTGAGCGAGGCCAACGCGTTGAAGCAGGCCGCGCGACAACTCGCCTGTCCGCTTGTCCAGGTGCGCGCCGAGACCCAGCAGTTCAATCGCGCGGTCTGCGTCCGACGCCGGAGATCGCTCCATCCGCGCGAACAGGCGGAGCGCATCCCCCGCTTTCCATTCCGCCGGGAGGCTGAACCTTTCCGGCAGGTAGCCCGCCCCGTGCTCGCGCAGGTAATCGCGCGGCGTCTCAGCGTCGATTGCCACAGCGCCCCGGCTGGGACGGATGAAGCCGAGCAGCAGGGACAACAGCGTGCTCTTGCCCGCTCCGTTCGGGCCGACGACGGCCCACACAGCGCCCCTCGACAGCGTGAGTGACACGTCGCGCAGCGCATCCGTGCCAGCCCCACGCCTGACATATCGCTTGGTGACTTCAGTCAGTTCGATCATGTAGTCCGTCGTCGGCACATTCCGTGCGCCGCACGCGCTGAATGGATCACCGTACTCGAGGCGACGGCAAAAATCAGGAGCCGCGTAAGGGGCTTCCCGGCGGAGCGCGCCACGCTCTGTATAGTATCCTTCGCTTCATAGGTCGGCATGTGCAGGGCTTCTGGTCGGCGCTCGCGGCATTCCTGACCGTCGGGTTCGCTGCGGGTGCGACTGCGGCCATCGCTTTCGGCCTGATCGCGGGCATGGTGCGCGGAGGGGCTACGCAGAGGTTCGACGAACGCGCCGTCGAATGGCTCGCCGCTCATCGTTCGTCCCTGCTCGACGAGGTCATGGTCGATATCACGACACTCGGCGACGGTGTAGTGCTGATCATGATCGTCCTGATTGCATCGATATTCCTCTGGATCACACATCATCGCTGGTCCGTATACATCCTGCTCGTCGGCCTGATCGGCGGCAAGGTGCTGAATACGGTGCTGAAGGCTGCGTTCGACCGCAGCCGCCCGAGCGTGGTCGAGTGGCTCCACGACGTTTCGTCACCGTCGTTCCCGTCGGGACACGCGATGGGAGCGTTCGTGACGTACGGCACCGTCGCTTACCTCGTAGGACGCCTCAGTTCCACGACGCGGTTGAGGAACGTCACATGGATCATCGCAGGCATCACCGTCCTCGCCATTGGCATGAGCCGCGTATATCTCGGCGTGCACTATCCATCCGATGTAATCGCGGGCTTCCTCGCAGGCCTCGCCTGGGTCGTAATTGTCGCCAGTAGCGTGACTACAGTCCGATTCTTCGCACCCCGCCGACCGGCAACGGCCGCTGAGGAAGAGGATCTCGACGGCCCCGCAGCCAGCAGCAGGCAGACGGTGTGAAGTCGCGGTCGTGAACGCCCGCGCGCACGGCTGGGTCGCAATGTCAAAGTCGCAATGTCGAAGTCGCAATGTCAAAGTCGCAATGTCGAAGTCGCAATGTCGAAGTCGCAATGTCGAAGTCGCAATGTCAAAGTCGCGGGTTGCAGGATGCCGCGTGAAGCGCCCATGCCCGCGTCCCGATTGTTGAAGTTACTGCCCATCCCTCGAATTTGACGCATCCCGACATGTCCTCGCCCCGCACTTCGTGGCATTGTACGTCATGATCACGGCGGCGCCATCCAGGAAGACCACGGGTCCACTCGGTCAGATGCTGATCGCCAGCGGAGCGATCACGGCGGACGATCTCGAGGCCGCGCTGGTGGAGCAGGCGCGAACGGGCGAGCGGTTGGGCGTGGTGCTGATCCGGCGCGGCGCCGATGGTGAGCACGTGGCGCGGGTGCTTGCACGACAGCTGCGACTCCCGCATGCGACCGCGCCGCTGCAATCGGACCCGGCAGCTCTGGAGCTGCTCGACCGCGAGCTGGCCACCCGGCTTCGGGTGGTGCCGCTGTCGATGACGGAACGCGGCCTGCGCGTAGCCATGGCCGACCCGCTCGACATGGCCGCGGTGGAGGACCTCCGGTTTCGAACCGGTCGGCGGGTGGAGCCGTGCGTGGCGACGCCATCGGCGGTGGACGCGGCGCTCGTCGCGGCATACTCGGCTCATGCGGTGAGCGACGTACTGACCAAGATGCCGGGTGCCCGTGAAGACGACGCGGGCCGCGATGTGTCGCCCGAAATGGTGGATTCACTGCGACGCGCATCGGAAGCACCGCCCGTCATAGCGCTCGTCGACCTCATGCTGGCGCAGGCCATCCAGCAGCGAGCGAGCGACGTTCACATCGAGCCGGCCGGCGCGACCATGCGGGTGCGTGCGCGAGTGGATGGCGTGCTGCGTGAGATCATGGCGCTGCCGCCGCACAGCCGTGGTGCGGTCGTATCACGCATCAAGGTGATGGCAGGCCTCGACATCTCCGTGAAGCGACGCCCGCAGGACGGGCGGTGCGCTGCCCATATTCAGGGCCGCGAACTGGTATTGCGCGTGTCGACACTGCCGACGCACGCGGGCGAGAAAGTAGTGCTCCGGCTGCTGGATTCGAGCGATGCCGGGCAGCGGCTGGATCAGCTCGGAATGAGCGCCGACCTGCAAGCGGCGCTCGCGCGACTGCTGTGTCGCAGTCACGGCGTCCTGCTCGTCACGGGACCGACCGGCAGCGGCAAGACCACCACTCTGTATGGTGCGCTCTCCGCCCTGGACCGTGACCGTCGCAACCTCATCACTCTGGAGGACCCGGTCGAGTACCGTTTGCCGGGCCTCACGCAGGTGCAGATGCACCCGAAGGCCGGCCTCGGGTTCGCCGCGGCGTTGCGGGCGGTGCTGCGGCAGGATCCCGATGTCATCATGGTCGGCGAACTGCGGGATCGCGAAACGGTGGAGATCGCTCTGGCAGCAGCCCTCACCGGCCATCTGGTGTTGTCGACGCTGCACACGAACGATGCCGCATCGGCGCCAGCGCGGCTGCACGAGATGGGCGCTCCCGCGTATCTGGTTGCGGGCGGGCTGATCGGAGTGCTTGCGCAGCGGCTGGCGCGGAGGCTGTGCGTGCACTGTCGCGCGCAGCGGATGGCGCACGCGGATGATCTGGCGCCGTACGGCCTGCCGGCGCGCGATGCGCAGGTATTCGTCCCGGTCGGCTGCCGTCGCTGCGACGGCACCGGTTACCGGGGACGCGTAGGCATATACGAACTCCTCGTCGTGACGCCGAGGATGCGTGAGCGCATCGTGCGTCGCGCCCCGGCCGACGCGCTGCTCGAGCTCGCGCGGGCCGAGGGGTTCACGACGATGGGGCAGGATGCGTGGCTGAAGGTTCAGGCGGGATTCACGAGCATCGCGGAGGTCGCTCCGCTGCTGATGCAGGCGGAACTGAAAGGGGCGATCTGCCGCTCGTGCGGCGCGCCTGTCCGCGCCCGGTTCGACGCGTGCACAACGTGCGGCGTGCTACTGCGCCGGCGCTGTGCGTGCGGTGCGCGGCTGGACGACGGCTGGCGCCACTGCGCAGCTTGCGGGTTGTCTACGTCTCCAGCGTCTGATTGAAGCTGTCGGCAACCTGTCGCAGCAGGCGGTCGATGCGGTCTCCCGTCGCGGGGAAGAGATGCCGGTCGGATACGCGGTTCAGCGCGACGCGCAGGACGGGGAAGAACTCCGCGCAGTTGCGGTAAAGCTCCGCGATCCCGTGCTGCTCCGCCTCGTCGAAGCGTGCGGCCTGGCGGTATCCCGCAGACCCCAGTTCTTCGTAGTACGATAGCGGCGGCGCGGCCCGGCGGTGGACGCGGGAGGTGATGTGGTCCGGGAACAGACCGCTGAGCCAGAGCGCAAACTCGCCGATGTGCGCGCGCAGCATGAACGCACGACGACCCTCCGACTGCTCGGCGGCTGCCATGATGTCGACGAGATAGCGATACTCGGTGCTGTCATCCGCAATGTGATACGCCCTACCGCCCCGCCCGAACGCCGAGATGAGACCGGCCAGATAGTCCGCAACGCCGGTATCCGCGACGTCGCTCTCCAGCAGCGCGTGACGCACGAGCACGTAGAACACGAGTTCCGGCCGCGCGCTGCTGAATCGCGAGCCCGCCAGCAGTGCATTGAGCGTACGCGGGTCGTCGAGGATCACATCGAGGCCCTCCTCGCGCAGCCGCGTCTCCTCCCGCTCACGCTCCGCCTCCGACCCCCGCGTCAGCAGCCAGATGATGAAGCGGGCATCGGCACGATCGAAGGAACTGCGAATAGTCGGCAAAATCATGCGATCGTCTCCTCTGAAGGAAATCGAACGGGCACGCCGGGTGCCATTTCGCGCTGTCGGTGCCCTGCCTCGTCGCGGCTTCTTGCCCGGGGAAGTGGAGGCGTCTAAACTTTCAGGCCGGACGGCCCCGCCTCGCGTCTTCATCACTTTACAGCCGCTACAGGCAAAAGATCCAGAGTCATGTTCAGATCCGTGCAGAGGCTGCTGAGGCTCGACCGGCTGGAGCGGCGCCTGTTCGGCTGGCTGCTGCTGCTGACGCTCCTGCCCATGTTCGCGCTGCTCGCAACCGGTTACTTCGTCACTGCGCGCTCGCTTCAGTGGGTTGGCACGCTAGGTCCGTGGGCCAGCGTTGCGGAGTCGGGTCGCACATTGATCGATGCTGCACGTCCTGCAGCGGAGGACAATGTCGAGCTGGCGGCAGCTCTCGAGAACCATCGACAGGAGCTGTCGAGCTCGCTCGTGCTGGCGCGTCGCTGGAGTTTCCTGGGCGAACGCCTGGCGTCCGCGCTGCCGTGGCTCGCGATGCTGCTGGCCATCGTCCTCACCGCACTCGCGCTCTGGGTCGGGCGCCGCCTGGCCGTGCAACTCGCGCGGCCGATCAAGGAGCTCGCAGGGTGGGCGGAGCAGTTGCCGACGGGCGATCCGCTGCCCGGCCCGCGACGCGACGAGGAGCATGAGGTGCGCGAGGTGCGCGCGTTGCGGGATGCCATGCGAGTCGCCTCGGTCCGCATCGCCGAGGCGCACGCACGGGCGCTGGAGACGGAGAGGGTGCGTGCGTGGGGCGAGATGGCGCGACGCGTCGCACACGAGATGAAGAACCCGCTCACGCCGCTGCGCCTCGCGGCCCATCGCCTGTCCCGGCACCCGGACGCCGGAGGCGCGCTGCGCGAGCCGCTCGATGTCATACAGGAGGAGACCGGGCGCCTCGATGAACTGGCACGTCAGTTCGCCGTGCTCGGCCGTCCCTCCGCGGGTCCGGCGAGCGATGTGGACGTCAGGGATCTGCTCGAGCGGATGCTCGAAAGCGATGTTCCCTCACACATTGCCAGCCGCGTTGATACGAACGGAGATGTGCCGCTCATCCGGGCCCACTACGACGCGCTCCAGCGTGCCTTCCGCAACCTCATACGGAACGCGGTCGAGGCGATTGATGCGGCCGGTGCTGAGTCGGGCGGAAGGCTCACGATCACCATCCGGTCAACGGAATCACACCTGACGGTTTCCGTCGCCGACAACGGTCACGGCATTCCCCTGGATCGCATCGATCGGCTGTTCGAGCCCGACTTCACCTTGAAGGCCGGTGGAACCGGTCTGGGGCTGGCGGTGGTACGTCAGGCAGTGGCAGCGCATGGCGGGCGCGTCTCGGCGGTGCCAGGACCGGACGGCGGGGCGGAGTTCATCGTGGAGATCCCGCTGGTGCCGCCGCCAGTCCACGACGCGCCGTAGCGCGACTCTTGCTGCTCCACCCTTTCCCGACACGCACGAACCGTAATGGAGTCATCGATGAAACGACACGCGTACACGGCCGCTCTCCTGCCCGTCCTCGCCCTGTCGCTCGCCGCCTGTGCAGTCCGGCTCGGCGGGCCCAGTCCCGAGGAGTATGATGTTGCGGCGATGTTCGAGCCGCTCAACGCCGATGCCGGCGAGGTCGCACAGCGGATTGTAGCGGCGGGCGCGGAAATCGTGCTGCTCGCGGCGGAGCGACAGGACAGCGCGTGGTTCACTGCCGTGGCGGCGAACGCACGCCTCGGCCTGAGCGGCCCCGGCACGACCACGGGCCGCGGATACGCATTCATGACGAACCTCGAGATATTGGGCGACACATCGCTCGCGCTGCCGGTAGACGGCGGCGGCACCGTGCATATGCATGACGCGCTCTACCGCATCGATGAATACCGCAACATCGATCTCATGCTCGTGCGTCTGGAGGGACCGGACCTCCGTGCTACGGTGGACAGGCTGCTGCGCTACATCGCGACGGACGTGCCGGCCGATGCGGCGCTGCTGCTGGCGCTCGACGGGCCGACACCGGAGGCGGCCGACAGCGCGGCGACAATGATCCGCGCGACCATTGCCGCCGCCGCCGCATGCCGTGACCTGCAGGATGCGCCTGCGCCCGCAGTGCGGCTTCTGTACGGTCCATCCGCGCGCATCCGCTGCCTGTCCGCCCGCGATCTGCCCGGCTCGACGCCCGGTGTGAGGCCCGGCATCGTGGCACGGGTAGAGGTCGGTCGCTGAACGCACATGGCCGACGTCCTGATCGTTGATGACGAACCGAACATCCGGCGACTCCTGGCGAGCCTGCTGGAAGCGGAAGGTCATACCGCCAGGGCGTCCGCTACGGGAGAGGATGGCCTGGCGGCAGTGGCCGACCGGGAGCCTGACGTGGTACTGCTCGACCTCGCGCTGCCCGGCGCGGACGGGCTCGAAATTCTCGAAACGCTGCGCGCCGCGTATCCGGCGCTGCCCGTCGTAATGATGAGTGGTCGCGCCACCCTGACGGACGCGGTGCGCGCGACGAAGATCGGCGCGTTCCATTTTATCGAGAAACCGCTGTCCGCGGAGGCGGTGCTGCTGACAGTCGCGAGCGCGATCGAACTGCGCCGCGCGCGCGAACTGACCCGCGCACTGACGGCGGAACTGAGCGCGGGTGCCCGACTCGTCGGCTCGAGCCGCACCATGCGGCGCGTCCGCGAGTTGATCGAGCAGGTGGCGCCGACTGAAGCGCGCGTGCTGATCACGGGCGAGAGCGGCACGGGGAAGGAGATGGCGGCGGCGGCGCTGCATGAGTTGTCACCGCGCGCGTCCGGCCCGTTCGTCCGGGTGAACAGTGCCGCCATCCCGCGCGAGCTCGTCGAGTCGGAGATGTTCGGCCATGAACGCGGAGCGTTCACGGGTGCGCATGACACCCGGCGTGGCCGTTTCGAGCTGGCGGACGGCGGCACGCTCTTTCTCGACGAGATCGCGGATCTCGGGATGGAGGCGCAGGCCAAGCTCCTGCGCGCGATCGAGACGGGCACCATTGAACGCATCGGCGGCCAGGCGCCGATCCGCGTCGATGTGCGCGTGATTGCCGCAACGAACCGCAGTCTCGAGAGTGACCTCGCCGCCGGTCGCTTTCGCGAGGATCTGTATTATCGTTTGAACGTGCTGCGTATACACATGCCTGCTTTGCGGGAGCGGCTCGACGACGTGCCGGAACTGATCGAACACCTCATGGCGCGGCTGCGGCAGCGGCACGGACTCGCGCCGCCCGTCATGACAGCCGCGGCTCTGGACGCGATGAGCCGCTACGAGTGGCCGGGCAATGTCCGCGAGCTGGCCAACGTCTGCGAGCGGCTCGCCATCCTCCACCCGGGCCGTGAGGCAGGCGTGCGTGAGCTGACCGGCGTGCTCTCCGTCGATGCATCCGCGCGGCCGGCATCGGCGCAGGAGGAAAGCCCGCTGCACGAGCGCATTGACGCGTTCGAGCGCGAACTGATCGAACGTACCCTCGACTCGTGCGGCGGCAGCATGGCGGATGCGGCACGCCGGCTCCAGACGGATCGCGCCAACCTCTATCGCCGCATGCGCAGACTCGGTATCGAACGATGAACACAGAGACGCCACTCCGGCCATCCCGCCGTTCGCGGGAATGTGTCCGCGCATTCGCGGTTGCAGTCGTGGCAGTGATGCTCACGCTGCGGCCTGCGGTCGCTCAGGAACTGACATCGTCGCTCCTGCCTGACAGCGTTGCCGAACAGCTGGTCGGGTTCCACAACATGGAGACCACCACGCGACTGCAGGGCGACGCGCGCATCGGTCCCGGCACGACGATGAGCGGCGGCATCGCTGTGCTCGGCGGTTCGCTGACAGTCGAAGGCACGGTCGAGGGTGACGTGGTGGTGATCAACGGTGATCTGGTCGTGCTTCCCGGCGGCAGCATCACGGGAGATGCCACGGTAGCCGGCGGTGCTGCGACCGTGACGGGTACGGTAGCCGGCGGTGTACGCGTGTACCGCGAGCCACTCCGCTACCGCGTCGTCGATGGTGCGATCGTCTACGTACCGCCGGATCTCGATGAAGGGCTGTCGGCGGGGCGCGACTTCGCATTCGGCAGGACCGAACTCAGGGTTTCATCGTACGGCGCCTACAACCGTGCCGAAGGTCTCCCGATCGGCGTCGGTCCGCGTGTGCGTTTCGGCGGCACGCATCCCGTCAGTGCGCTTGCACTGCTGATCCTTCGTACAGCAGTGCCCGGCGATGACCTGGACAGCCGGCGGCTGGGCTATGATGTGCGCGTCGAGCAACTTGTCGCTCCCGCCCTCGGCCTCACGCTCGGCGCGCGACTGCTCTCGGTGATCACACCGATCGAGTCATGGGGAATAACGGATCGCGAGAGCGCACTCGCCGCGTTCATTCTACGCACCGACTACCGCGACCACTACCAGCGCCAGGGCTGGTCCGCGTACGCGAGCCTGGTGCGGCCGGGCACGCCGTGGTCTCTGGGACTGGAGTACCTCGATGAGGAGCACGGGCGCGCACCGATCGCCAACCCGGTCGTGCTGCTGGATGCGCGGCCCGGCTGGCGGCCCGAACCGAGCATCGCCGTGGGGTCGCTCCGTTCGGTCGCTGCATCGCTCCGCTACGATACGCGCAACGAGGAACGTGATCCCTCGGCAGGCTGGCTGATCGACGTGGCGGTCGAGCAGGCGCTCGGCGGTGCCATGGTGAATCCCGGTTCGTTCGATCAGGAGACCGGCACGACAGTCAGCAGGGTCGCGAACAGCTCGTTCATGACCGGGCGCGTGGATGTGAGGCGCTATGCGCGCCTCAGTCCGTACGCGCGCATCGGACTGCGCGTGATTGCCGCCGGTTCGGTGGATGGCGCATCGCTGCCGCCGCAGCGGCAGGTGGCCCTTGGCGGCGAAGGTTCGCTACCCGGGTACCGGCTCTTCGAGTTCGACTGCGGCGCGCGATCCAACACCGTTACAGTCGGCGGTGAGACGTTCCATCCGTACTACGGGTGCGACCGCATGGCCGTCGTGCAGCTCGAGTACCAGGCGGGGTTCCCGTTTGCGCGACGCGTCAGTGAAGCACTCGGGCTCGGACCATCGCTCGGCTACCTTGCCCGCTGGGTCGCGTTCTTCGATGCGGGCCGGGCATGGAACGAGCCCGGGTCGAGGGACGGGCGCTTCGGCGGTAACGACGACTTCTCCGCCGATGCCGGCCTCGGCATCAGGCTCGGCCCGCTCGGTGGCTACTGGACCGTGCCGCTGTCGGGCCACGGTCAGGGCTTCCACATGTTCGTTCGAATCGCGCCGCGGCTCTGATGCACTTCGTGCTTGCGCTCGTACTGGTCTCCGCTGTCGCCGGCAATCCGTCGACTCGAGACGCAGTGCGCGTGATCCACGGACAGGCGGCCGCTGACACCGCGGTCGATCACGGGGACGCTGTGCCCGGCGACATCACGGGCATGCAGCAGGAGCGGCCGCTCGCGGTCATCGTGGACGCTGCAAACGGATACGGCCCCGTGGTCCGGATCGGACCCGTGCTGGAGGATGGCGAGCTCGAACGGGCGGCCATGTCCGGCCTGCCGCTCCGCGTCCGGGTCCGTGTCGAGCTCTGGAAGGATCGCTTCTTCGATCAACTCGTCGATACCACCAGCTGGTCCACGGTCATCGTGCACGAACCGATCAGCGACCTGTTCTTCGTGCGATCGCTCCCCGCGACGCGCGGGTCGCGCCGCGCGTCGAGCTTCGTATTTGCGCGGCAGGCAGTGGAGTCGGAGTACCTGCTCAGCATGAGACCGCCCGGCGAGGGTCGCTACTACTATACCGTTTCGCTTCAGATCGAAACGTTATCAGTTTCGGATCTCGATGAGCTGGAGCGGTGGATGCAGGGTGAACTCCAGCCGGCGGTCAGCGGTCAGCGCTCCGTGCCGGGTGCCATCGGCCAGGGCGCCAAACGGCTTCTGCTCCGGATACTCGATCTGCCGGAACGCCGCTACGAAGCCCGTACCGGCCGATTCCGCGTCAACTGACGACGGCCCCGGATCAAACAGTCGCTGCCGCCGATCGATTGCGAGGGGCCGGAAATAGATGGGCGCGGAAGCCGTGTGTCAGATTGCGGTCCGGAGTGGCACTGCCGTGCTGGTCAGCGCGACTCGGTTGAACTGGTGAGTCCCGGGGGCAAACTCCATGCCCTGAGCGCGGGGTTGGCATATGAAGTGCACCCCCCTCAATCATGTCAGATCGTTCAACGGAAGACGCCGCGCAGGCGGGCAGGCTGCGCGCGGAACTGGAGGTTGCGCGGAGGCAGGCCGCGTTCCTGTCCGAGGCGAGCAGCATCCTGGTCGCCACATCGCTGGACCACGACGCGACACTCATCGCTCTCTCGCGTCTGGCGGTCTCGCGGCTGTCGGACTGGTGCGTCATTCACAGCGTGAGCGATGAAGGCACGCTCGAACGCAGGGCGGTCGCGCACAGTGATCCGCGTCTCACCCGTCCACTCACCGAACTGGTCGATCGTGCGCTCAATGATCAGTGGCGTGACCTCGTCCGCAGGGTTGCAGGCACGGGCAGGTCGCAGATCGTGTCACGACTCGGCCCCGAATCATGGTTCGACAACGCTGGCGACGCCGATGTGCTCGCGCACGCTGCGACCGGTACGGCGATGATCACCCCGCTCATCGGCCGCGGAGATGTACTCGGCGCGATCACGTTCGTGGCTACGGGAGACCGCAAGGAGTATGGCGATGACGACCTGTCGCTGGCCGAGGAATTGGGGAGGCGCGCGGCGATTGCGCTCGACAACGCCCGTCTGTACCGCCAGGCGCACGAGGCCAGCCGCGTCAAGGCCGATTTCCTGGCAGTGATGTCACACGAGTTGCGCACGCCGCTCAATGCGATCATGGGCTACACCGACCTGCTCGATACCGGTGTCTCGGGCGACCTGAACGACAAGCAGCACCACCAGCTCGGCCGGATCCGGACGAGTGCACGACACCTGCTCCAGCTCATCGAGGAGATCCTGAGCTTCGCCCGCATGGAAGCGGGGGCGGAGGAGGTCAGGCTCGAGCCCACCGGCGCGGCGGACCTGATACGCGAGGCCGCCCTGAGAATCGAGCCGCTGGCCGAGTCGAAAGGCCTCGCGTTCGAGGTCGACGTCCAGGCCGATGACGTCACGCTGTATACCGATCCGGCGAAGGCACGTCAGATCCTGACGAACCTGCTGTCGAACGCGCTGAAGTTCACGGAAAAGGGCAGCGTCACCCTGCGTCTGAGGACAGAGGATGGGCGCGCTCTCTTCGACATCATAGACACCGGCATCGGCATTCCAAAGGAGCAGCTGGATCGGATCTTCGACCCGTTCTGGCAGCTGGAACCGTCAAACACGCGCCGGGTCGGCGGCACGGGACTCGGTCTGAGCGTGTCACGCCGGTATACGCGCCTGCTACGCGGCGAACTGACGGTGCGCAGCAATCCGGAGGATGGCACCCACGTCACCGTATCGCTCCCCCTGAAGGAGGACGTGCGCGCAGGCTGACGTGCCCGAACGACGACTGGATCGGTTGGGGTCGGCCCGTGATCGCAGCGCCGACTGCCGCCTATGGCCCGGCTCGCGGACGCGCACTATCGTAGCCGCCCGGCACACCCACGTACCCGGCGCAGTACGGAGGCACCATGCGCGATGTTGCTGGAGCCACACTGCGCTCCACCCTGTCAGATCTGTTCGTCCATCCGTTCGACAGTCCGTTGAGCGACGACGAGTTCAATGCCATTGCCATGCGTGTGTTCGCACATCAGTACAGCCGCAACAAGCCATACGCCGGTTACTGCGACCGGCGCGGCCGCACGCCGGCAACGACCGGACACTGGACCGGCATCCCGGCCGTGCCGACTGTCGCGTTCAAGGAGGTGACACTCATCACAGGCGATGCGACCGCAGCGGAAGCGGTGTTCCGTACGAGCGGCACGACCCGCGGCGCCGAGCGGCGCGGCGTCCATCACGTACCGGACATCTCGCTATACCACATGTCTCTGATCCCCAACTTCGCAGGCTGTGTGCTGCCCGACGGGGCGGAGTTGCGAATGCTTTCGCTCGTGCCGCATCCGCGCGAACTGCCGGACTCCTCCCTTGCGCACATGATCGATGTCGTGATGGATCGGATGGGATCTCCGCGCAGCGGGTACTATGCGAGCGCCGACGACGGCATCGATACCGCAGCTTTGACGGCAGCGCTGCGCGACGCGGAAGGGACGGACGAGCCGGTCTGCCTGCTCGGCACCTCGCTCGCATACGTACGATGGCTGGACGAACTCGACCGTGCCGGCGACCGCTTCAGGCTGCCGGCAAAGTCGCGCCTGATGGACACGGGCGGCTACAAGGGACACGGCCGGCAGGTCGATGAGGAAGGGTTGAGGGCCATGTACGGCGAATTGCTCGGCCTGCCCGCAGATCACTGCGTCAATGAGTACGGCATGACCGAGATGCTCTCGCAGTTCTATGACTCGACGCTCCGCGACGCCGTACTCGGCCGCAGCGGCGAGCGTCGCAAGCTCGTCCCGCCGTGGGTGCGCACGCGCATTGTCGATCCCGAGACGCTCGACCCTCTTCCGGCCGGCCAGCCGGGCCTGTTGCAGCACTTCGATCCCGCGAACGCCGGTTCCGTGATGGCCATTCAGACCGAGGATGTCGGCGTGGCCGTGACGGAAGGGTTCCGCCTTCTCGGCCGCGCTTCCGGTGCGACGCCCCGCGGCTGTTCCATTGCAATGGACATCCTGCTCCAGGCCGTTGACGCGCGCCGACGTTGAGCATGATCCGCATCTCCGCCGCGCACTTGCCCGGCCGTCCCGGGGCCACAGCCGGTCGCGTCATTGCAGAGCAGGATGGCGTGTGCGTGCTGGCACCCGATCTCGATGCCGCTCAACTGGCGGGTACGTGCGCTGCACTCCTCGACGCTCAGTCACGCCTCGCCGGCGTTCCCGTCAGCCGCGTCATTCGCGCGATCGATACAGCCGCCCGCAGACTGCTCGACAGGGATGAGCCGGAGCGCATGAACGTGCTGCGCTCACTCCACGCCATATCCGGCTTCTCCGAAGCCATGGCCGCGCACGTACTCGACCGCGCCGTGCAGGACTGGCTCGAGCCCGAACTGACGTCCCTCGTTCGGGGTGAACTCGGAGGCGCCGAAGCGATCGAAGCATTCGTCCGATCTCCAGCCGGCCGTCAGGTACGCGCCGTTGCGCCCCGCCTGGGCCTGCACGTGTTTTCCGGCAACGTACCCGGCGTCGGCGTGACGTCCATCGTGCGGGCACTCCTCGTGCGCTCCGCCGTCATCGGCAAATCGGCCGCCGCCGAGCCGGCCCTCGCACCCGCATTCGCACGTCTCCTCGCCGATGTCGATCCCGGCGTGGGAAGCTGCGTCGCCATCACCTACTGGCAGGGCGGCGACGTGGACAGGGAAGATGCGGTGCTCGAGCACGCCGGCATGGTGGTCCACTACGGTGGTGCCGAAGCGATCGCGGCTCTGCGTGCGCGCGCACCCGCACACGTGCGGTTCATCGAGCACGGCCCCCGCGTCTCCTTCGCGATCATCGACGCGTCGAGCGGCGCTGACCTCGAGCACGTGCCGGCCGACCTGGCGCGCGCAGTCGCCCTCTTCGATCAGCAGGGGTGTGTATCGCCTCAACTCGCGTACGTCATCGGCACGCCCGCTCAGGCCGCAGACCTCGCCGCCGCCACCGCGGCAGCACTGGCCGCGATCCAGTCAGAACTGCCGCGTGGACGCATCACTCCTGCAGAAGCCGCGGCGATTCGTGAAATGCGCACACGCGCCGAGTTTTCCGCGATCACCGGCCGCGGCAGCCAGCTCTGGGAAGGCCAAAACCTCGACTATTCAGTCATCCTGTCCGCTGACCCATGTTTCGAGGGTACCTGCCTCAACAGGACGTTGTTCGTGAAGGCCGTGCCCGATCTTGCAGCAGTGCTGAGCGCGGCCGCCCCTTACGGTGCCGTATTGCAGACCGTCGGCATTGCCGGATTCCATCTGTCAGAGGTCCGGCCGGCGGCCGTCGCGCTCGCGGGCATCGGGGCCACCCGCGTTACCGCCATTGCGACCATGCCGTGGCCGCCTCCTGGCTGGCTGCACGATGGTCGCGGGCCGCTGCGCGAACTCGTCCGCTGGACCGAGCTCGACGAAGAATTCCGCGAAGGCCCGCCTCTCTCCGGCCGATGACCGGGCCCGGCGTCAGGAAATGTGACCGCCGGGCGTTTTAACCTGTCTACATTACTGGACCGATGGGAGTGCCCGGGTGGCTCATCCGTGCCCTCCTGTCGACTGTTGCGCACGGGCCCGCGGCCCGCCGTAGTGTAGCGCCAGTGCAACGGTCGTACCGGCCGAGCCCGAAGCGCCGGTCGGAGCGCTCACGGCGCTGCCAAGCGGAAAACAGCGCCAGAGCGGAAGTCGGCATGTCATTAAAGTGGAAGGATTTGAGCCGGTTTTCCACAAAGTGCGCGCCTTGCGGGGTATACCGCTTGCACCCGGAACGCCTCGGCGCGACATGCCGGCCGGTACGGCGGACAGGTCGCGAGAAGCGCCATGAAGTACCACGCGCAGTCGAAGGGCTGCCGTGCTCCATGCAACAAAGGCGGTATATGACAGGCAACATCAAGTACTTCACTCGTCTGGTCATGGGACTGGGGTGGGGAAGCGGCGGTCGCCGGAGCAAGGTGGCCGCGGCAGGCTTGGTTGTGATCGTCGTAGCAGGATCCGCAGCAACGTATGAGGGCGATCGTGAACTGACGGCGCGACTGGCCTCCGTGGTCGCACTGGAGAGCCGGGCACATCACGTGAGTGCGCTGTTTGATCGGGTCGAGCAGGAATATGAGGAGCAGGTCGCGCCGATCGAGCGCGTGCTGCTCAATTACCGCAGCGACGATCCGCAGCTGGTGCGGCGCGTGGCGGTGGCTCTGGTGCGCGAGGCGCGCCGCACGGAACTCGAGCCGAGACTGCTGCTCGCAGTTCTGCTCGTCGAGAACCCATGGATCGATCCGGGCGCGACGAGCTTCATGGGCGCACAGGGTCTGATGCAGGTGATGCCGTTCCATCGCGGACAGTGGAAGCCGTGCGAGCCGCGACTGGACGACGTGGACGCGAATATCTGCCATGGCGCACGCATCTTCGCCTGGAACCTCAAGGCGACGAAGGGCGATGTCGATAAGGCACTGCTCCGCTACAACGGCTGTGTCCGTGGCACGAACACGCCGGACTGCCACCAGTATCCGAACCACGTCTACGCCCGTGCCGGCCGCGCGTCGGTCATGGCCTGGGGCGGCGGTACCATGGGAGCATCCCGTTAACGCGTGATCGAGCTTCGTCACGTCCTCCGGTGATGCCGGCAGGACTGGCGGGTGACAATGACAACGGCCGGGCACCTCAGTGCCCGGCCGTTTCCATTTGTGCCCCCTGGCCGTCCGCAGTCCCGCCGTCCTATCCCAGTTCCCGTTCCGGCGGCAGCAGCGACCTGTGTATGCCGAGCGCCGCACGCACGCCTTCCGCGGCAGCGATCGAGGCGAGGTGCGGGTGGCCCGTGATGTCGCCGATGGCATGGACGCCGGGCACCGACGTCTCCTGCCCCCTGTCCACCACCACGTAGCCCTCTTCATCGAGTTCGCACTGGAGCTGTTCGGCAAGTTCGCAGCGGGGCTCGGAGCCGAGATGAAAGAACAGAGCGTCGATGCGGAGGGGTTCACGATCGTCGAACTCCACCTGTGTCAGGTTGCCCCCGTGCCCGGTGACGCGGGTGATGCTCCCGGTTACGACGTGGATACCGTTCCCGAGGACGACCTGTGAGTCAGCTTCATCGATTTCGAGGTCGCGCCCGTGCGTGAGCAGGGTGATCTGCGATGTCCAGTGGCGCAGGTAGAGTGCGAGGCGCACCCCGTGGCGTTCCCAGCCGATGACACCGATGTGCGTGTTGGCGAACGATGGACCATCGCAGTCCGGACAGTGGAACACGGAAGTGCCGTACAACTCCTCGATGCCATCGATGTCGGGCAGGTAGTCACGCAGCCCGTACGCCAGAATGATCCGGCGCGCGTCGTGCCGTTCGCCATCGTGCGTGTGTGCGGTGAAGGCGTCCTTGCCGCCCTCGATCCTCACAATCTCGCCCGCACGGAGCTCCGCCCCCTCGCCGAGTGCCTGCTGCTGGAGCCTGCGTCGCAGCTCGAGCGGGGATGGGTCGACAATCCCGGGATACCCGTGCACGGCCCACGCGGGCTCGTTGCGCGGTTCACCTGCATCGAACAGCAGCACGCGCCGCTGATACCTGCCGAGCCACAGTGCCGCAGACAGGCCTGCAGGACCACCGCCGACCACGATGGTGTCCCAGGGCTCAGTTGTCATCTGCGGCACCCTGCAGGCGCCTCGCCTCCGTCATCTGCTCCCGTGTGGTTGGCAGGTCGATGCGGAACGTGGTACCGGCCCCCACTTCACTGATCACGGAGATGGTGCCACCGTGCGCCTGCACCACTTCGTGAGCGATGGCGAGGCCGAGGCCGGCACCCTTGCTGCGGGCCTGTTCGCCGATCTGATAGTACTTGTCGAAAACGTGCGGCAGCTGTTCGGCGGGCATCCCTGCGCCGGTGTCCGATACCTCGATTCGGAACTGACCGTCATCGCGCCAGCCGCGGACCCCGATGTTTCCGCCTTCCGGCGTGAACTTGAGCGCGTTGCCGAGCAGATTACCGAGCACCTGGTCGCGGAGGCGGTCGCCATCGGCCGGAATCGTGTCCGGCGCGTCGGCGGAGAGGTCGACGCTGAGGTGAATGCCCTGCTTGTTGGCCAGCACCTCGAACGTGCGCTGCACGCGCTCGAACAGTTCCGCGAGGCGCAGCTCGCCGATCTCCAGCCTGAGGCCGCCCGCCTCGAGGCGGCTGATGTCGAGAAGCTGATTGACGAGTTGTGTCAGGATGCGCGACTGCTCCTGTATCGACGTCAGCGCAATCTGCTGCTTCTCCGACACCTCGCCGTAGACGCCCTCCTGGATCAGTTCGGCATATCCGCTCACTACGTTGATCGGTGTCTTCAGTTCGTGCGTCGCCACGCTCATGAAGTCGGCCTTCATCCGGTCGAGGTCCGCGAGCTGCCGGGTCATGCCGCGGAACGAGCGTGACAGGTCGCCGATCTCATCGTGGCGATCGTACGGCAGACCTGATGGGATGACGAACTCGCCCGCGGCCACGGCCGCCATGGACCGGCGCAGTCGCGTGACCGGCTCGATGAGCGTGTGGGTCACCCACGCGGCCAGCAGGACGGCGATCGTGAAGCAGGCGAGGAGCGCAAGGAGCGTGGTGGTCAGGGCGGTCGCGCTGATCAGCTCGGCTGCCTGGAGGCTGCGGTTGCTGCGGGTGTCGATCTCGGTGCCGAGCCGGACCAGCAGCGAGTCGGTGCGTGAGAACAGCGCGGTCAGCTGCGGCATCCGGTCCGTGGCGGGCTGCAGCTCGGAGCGAGCGAGGAGCCCGTCGATATTGCGGATCTCGTCGGTAATCCGGTCCAGGGATGTGGCAACTTCGGCGGCCCGCTCCTCGTAGCCGGCGATGCGGAGCAGGTCGATGTTTGCGCGGGCGCCGGCCAGCGCCGCGTTCCGCTCCATCACGCCGGTCGAATCGTCCGGCGATATGACGTAGCGACGTTGCTGACGGCTGGCCTCACCCAGCTGGTTCTGGAGACCGCCGAGGGCGGCGAATGCGGCGCCGTGGGTCTGACTGACACGGGTTGCGATCTCGCGCAGGGTGCTCAGTCGGTGCGCCGCATAGAGAGCGGGCAGCACCATCAGCAGGGCAACGCCGCCGATGGTCAGAATGAGTCGCAGACGAAGCGTCATCGGCGCAGTGCTGGCAGTGGATGGCTCCTGTTAATGGCGGATCGTCTGTCTCACGCGCTCGAGTTCCTGCTTCGTGTCCAGGAGCTCCTTGTCGCGCGTCGCCGCCTGCGTTTCGAGTTCGCTCACACGACGGAGCAGAGATTCGCGCTCGCGGGTCACACGGTTGATCCGGGCCGTCACGCTCTCGACGGCCGACGCAGGCAGCTCCCGCTCCACCGCGGCGATCTCTGCCTCGGCGGCGGCTCGCGCCTGGTCGGCTCGCGCCAGCCGCTCCTCCTGCGCGCCCAGTTCCAGCGCGAGGAGATAATAACTCTCGCCCACCGGTATCAGCCACGGTTCGAGTTGCGGAATACTGAGCAGGCGCGCCGACATCTCCGCAGCCTGCCATAGCTGGCGGCCCGGGTTCCTGTTGTCGAGGTCGATGGCGATCAGGGCCAGCATGGCCTGCTGCCCCACACGATCCTGCCAGTATCCGCGATAGAGCGGTTCCAGCAGCGCGCGGGCACCGGCATAATCGTGAGCCTCGAGAGCCGCGATCCCCTGGTTGAGCTGTGCTCGCGGATCCTGCTGCCGGCTGAGCGAAAACGCGGCACAGCCGGACATTCCTACCGTCAGTAACGCGAGCAGCAACGCTGCACGTCTCATCTCATCCCCCTGGCCTCGCTGCCTTCGGACAGCATGTTCCGGATCGCTTCTGCGTATGCAATCCGCGGGCCCGCCCAACTACCCGCCGACGCGGTTAGCCCCGAAATTGCATGTCGCCAAACCCGGCCATTAGCTTCGGTTTTGGACCGGTTTGGTCTCAGCGAATTTCCCGCCCGGCACCGCGCCGGGCCGACACCGCCGACGGATGAGCGAATTAACTCAGCCCCAGATCGACGACAGCGCCGCCCCGTCCAGTGACGAGGGCAAGTACGTCTATTGTATCATCAAGTCAACCGACAGCCGTGATTTCGGCCCGATCGGCATTGGCGACGGCGAGAACACGGTGTACACGGTCAACCACCATGACCTGGCCGCTGTCGTCAGCGACACGCCGATCCGGATCTACGATCCAACCCGTGAGAACGTGCTCGCGCATGAGCTGGTCAATGAGACCGTCATGCGACAGTTCACCGTGATCCCGATGTCGTTCGGCACCATCTTCCGCACGCAGGAAGACATCGTGGAACTCCTGAAGTCGACGTACAAGGCGTTCGACGACGTGCTCGACAAGATGCGCGACAAGATCGAGTTCGGACTGAAGGTTCTCTGGGACCGCGACAAGGTGATTGGCCGGCTCGAACAATCCGATGATGAGATACGTCGCCTCAAGGAAGAGATCACGGGTAACGCCCAGAGCTCGACGTACTTCGCGCGAATGCAGCTCGGCCGTCTTGTCGAGGGCGCGCTGGAGAGCACGGCCAACGGTTACGTCATGGACATCCACGAGTCGCTCAAGCCGGTCGCCGTCGCCAGCCGTTCCAACAAGCCGATCGGCGATCGCATGATCATGAACGCGGCCTATCTCGTCGAACGCTCCCGCGAACAGGAGTTCGACGAGGCCGTGAAGGCCCTGTCGCGCAAGTACGAGGACGTCCTGTCCTTCAAGTACACCGGCCCGTGGCCGCCGTACAACTTCGTCAACATCAAGCTGCGCCTCGAGCGCGCCGACGCGTAGTTCGTGAACAATTCCGGGAGCGGGAGCGGGAGCGCGAGTGGGATCGTTGCCGGGCCCGTGTGCCGCGCCTCTGCACGTCCCGGATCCGCCAGTCTCCCGCGCATACGCTCCTGTTACCGGGTTCGCTGAATCATGGGGCTTCTCAAGCACCTGCTGTTCTGGCCGGTCACCGGCCCGCTCTTCCTGACCGAATTCTCGATGAACAAGGTCCAGGGCGTGGTACGTGAGGAGCTGACGGACGATACGCGCATCAAGTCGGAATTGATGGAACTCCAGCTCAAGCTCGAGCTGGGCGACATCGACGATGATCAGTACATCCAGATGGAGGCGGAGCTCATGCTCCAGTTCCGCGAGATCCGGCAGTGGCGCGAGCAGTTCGGCATGGGTCTGTCGGGCGGCCCCGTCCGGGTCCGGGCATCGCGCGACGACGAGACCGTTGAGCCCCACGAGAGCGCGGACGTCGTCAGCGAGGGCGAGGCCCGGGCCGCCAGCGCGGAGGACGACGTCGCCGAGGCCGACCGGGATCGCCGACCGACGGTTGCCGATCCCGGCGGCGGCGTGGACATCGAACTGAATCTCGACTGGGACTGATCCAGCATGAGCCGGTTGCTCGATGCGGCCGGAGATGCGCCCTTCGTGTTCGTCGCGGGCAAGGGTGGAGTCGGCAAAACCACCGTGGCGGGCGCGCTCGCACTCGAGTTCGCTGATTCCGGCACCCCCGTCCACCTGATCTCCACCGACCCCGCCCACTCCCTGGCCGACCTTCTCCAGCATCCCGTGGGAGGCGATGCCGTCGAGTCGCCGTGCTCGTCCCTGCTGCGTGTCGAGGAGTTCGACGCGTCCCGCGCGGCGGGCGAGTGGCTGGACAGCGCACTCGGCCCGGTCTCCGGAATCGTCGAGAGTGGTACGTACCTCGACGGAGACGATGTCGCCGCATTCAGCCACCTCGCGCTGCCCGGCATTGACGAGATGATGGCCGTCCTGCGGCTGGTGGAACTGCTGGAACTGGCGGACGGGACGAGAGTGGTCGTCGATACCGCCCCGACGGGCCACACGCTGCGCCTGCTGGATGCCGCTGACACGCACGAGGGGATCGCCGACGCGCTGCGCGCCATGGCGGACAAGGCTGCCGCGGTGGCGGGCGCGATGACCGGACGCGCCGTGCGGATGAAGGGAGAGGACATCATCGATCGTCTCGACCGCACGGTCACGGCCTATCGGGGGCAGGTGCTCGCGCCGGCCGCATTCGTCGTTGCGCGCCGGGCCGGTGACCTGGTGGAAGCCGAGACGCGCAGGCTCGTGGCCGAACTGGACCGGCGGGGGTTGCGGGTGGCGGCACTGCTGACGACGGGCCCGGCGGGGAGTGAGGAACCGGAGGCCGGCGCGCCCGGGCAGGAGGGACACACGGGCAGCGGCCGGGTCCCTCATCCGGTCCTGCTGGAGGTACCGCTGCTGGCCGGTGTCGCCGGCTGCGATGGATTGCGCATGTGGCGCCGTCATGTGACAGCGGTTCGGGGCTCAACGCCGGGACCAGGTCCGGCGCCACCGCCGGGACCAGGTCCGGCGCCACCGCCGGACGGCACGCCGTCCGCCATCTCTCCCCCCGTCTGGCTTGCCGGCGCTGCGGGCCGCCTGCTGCTGTTCGCGGGGAAGGGTGGCGTGGGCAAGAGCACGTGTGCGGCGGCGGCGGCCGTCGCACTGGCGGAGACCCGTGACGTGCTGTTGTGCAGCACGGACCCGGCGGGATCGCTGGGTGATCTTCTCGTGGATCCCGGGGAGCGACTGCCCGACCGGCTGCGGGTACTTCAGATCGAGCCGGCGGCGCAGCTCGAGCGGCTTCGCGATGCGTATCAGGAGGAGGTTGTCGCGGCGCTGGAGCATCTGGGGCTGACGCAGTCGGCCGCGCTGGACCGGCGGGTGATCGGGACGTTGTGGAATCTCTCGCC
>JAGTUV010000368.1 GCA_018224305.1 Gemmatimonadota bacterium | reverse complement strand
CGTCGTGCTCAGCTGCACGTCGGCGCCGCCGATACCGACCAGGTTACCGTTTGCATCGCGCACTTCGACCGTAACCTGCGTCGTGGACGTGCCGTCCGCGTCGATGGCGGCGGAGTCGGCGTCGATCTTCGTCGTGACCGGGTCCGGCTCGTTGTCTGTCGGTCGTAGTTGGACGACCGCGCTGTCGCCGATGCCCAGGCCGTCGAGTGTGCCACTGATCAGCGCGATGCCTTCGGTGGCGCCGGCGCTGAACGTGGCGGTGTACGTGCCGTCGTCATGGTCGATGACATCGCCCAGCGAGCCGAGCGTCGTGCTCAGAACGACCGTACCGGCACTCGCTCCCACCAGATCGCCGCCGGCATCGAGGATTCGAACCAGCACGCGTGTGCTGGCGACACCACTGGTGCTCAGCGATGCGGAATCCGCGTCGATCCGACCGCGCAACGCGAGCAGCGTGTCGACGAGCACGGTTGCAGCATCGCTGACGCCGTCCGCACTCGCGTGGACCAAAGTGGACCCGACGCCGGCAGCGATGACTCTGCCGGTCTGGTCGACCGTGGCCACGACCATGTCGTCGGCGCTCCAGTCGAACTGCCTGCCGGTGACGACCTCGCCGTGTGCATCGTATGCGACGGCGTCGAGTTCGCGGGACAGGCCGATGGTCGAGAACACGAGACGCGTCGGGCGAACTTCGACGCGATCGGCAAACACGGTTCCGAGGTAGCCGACCACCACATCCTCAGTGGTTGCGCGCCCGACGGACCCCTCCGTGACCGTGATCAGTCGCCCGCCCTGGTAGACGACGCTGCCGCGCGCGCGGAGGGCCAGCTCCACCCTCATGTCGTCGGCCACGGTCTCCAGCTCCAGCAACCACGCCAGTGCGCCCGAGCGGTACGGCATGACAGTGTCGACTTCACTGACCGAGGCGCCCGCCCGCCGGATGACCACGTGCAGACTATCCACATTGATCCCGATTGTTTCCGGCTCTTCACCCGCCGAATACACGGGCTGCACGCGCAACTCGCCGAAACTGACGCCACCGTCGGTAGGCGTAAGACAGGCCGCCACGAACAGCGTGGCGAGAACAGTGTATCGGCGGAACAGCAGTCGGCGGCGGCGGGTCATGGTCAGCGAATGCTCCTGGACCAGTTCAGCGTCACCCGGTTCTCGTGGAAGTGTCCGGCCTCGGTCTCGAGTCCGCTCACGCGGTAGCTGCGCAGCGCGAGCATGACCTGATCGAGGGGCGTGATCTGGTAGCGCGCGCTCACCGCACCGTTGAGGGAGCCGCCCGAGTTGAGCCGTGAGTTCGACAGTGACGCGGACGTGGCCAGTTTAGCGCTCACCCGGTGATGGGCTGCAAAACCGTAGGTCTGGCGAATCTCCCAGTCCGCGGCGCCATTGCTGGACACCGCCGCACCGATGGATGGCGTGAGTGTGAGATTGCGGCGCGGCTGCAGCGTCCCGCGGACGCTCACGTCATGCGCACGCAGACGCCGGTCTGCTCGCCCCGGTGCACCATCACCCGCCTGCTGATATCCATAGTTCAGACCCACCGTGCGTAGCAGCCGCTGCGGGCCCAGTGAAAGCGTCTGGGACGCACCGATCTGCCAGCTCGTGTAGTCGACCTGCCGGGAGACATCGTCCGTGTCATTGCTGAGCGTGCTGATCGATACACGTAACGAGGAGCTGAGTCCGGGCGACGTGCGGATCATTGCGCTGCCTGCGAGCCGGTTGCGCGTGGTGGTGGCCAGCTTCTGGCCCAGCAGATTGTCGTGCTGCTGCATGCCGCGCAGCGATGCGTTCCAGTTGCGGAATCGCACGCCGATGTCGGCCGTAAGCGCCTGCTGATCCGCCGGCAGCGACGCAAGTCCCAGCGACACGTATCCGGCGCCGATGTACCGGTAGCCCACGCTCGCCGACAGGCTGCGCGGCGACTGCTGCGTGGCTCCGGGCAGAGCGAAGTTGCGCAGTTCGACCTTGCCATTGTGCGCAATATCGCCGTACGTGCTCGCGCGCGGCGTGATCAACGACCTGAGCAGACCCGCGTACTCGTCGAGCGCCTCATCGGTCAGTTCCGGTGCACGCCGGTCGCGCGAGTGGACGCTGGCGGCCACTTCGCCACTGACCACCAGCTGATCACTCCAGAACGGCACGCGCGTCACTGCTGCGATGACAATGTTCTCCTGCGGCGTCACGGCGAACTCGTTCACGATGGTGTTGTCGCTTTCGCCCGCGGCGACGCCGAGCGATTCCATGTCGTCGGCGGCGCGCAGGAATACGAGATCGATAAACGCACCCTCGCCGCGTTCCGACGTCCGTCCGAAGCCGAGCTTTCCACCCGCCATCGTGCGCTGGTACGCGCCACTGATGGCGCCGCCCGCCACCGCCGATTGCGAGCGACCGTAGAATGCTGCCGCCCGCACCGGACCGGGTGTGATGCTGAAGCCGCCGCCCCGAAGGCCGATGCCATCCCACGTCAGGGGCGAGTACCGATCGCTGAAGGCGCCGGCATAGGCGCGGCCCCAGCTCCACTGCGGCGCGATCCCGATCCTGTTGAACGGCTGCCTGCCGCTTCGTGACAGGCCGAAGCCGGATCCGCTCTCAGTCGAATATTCGAGATCGAGCCCTACCTTCACGCTGCCGAACAGCTCCAGCGATGATCGCAGGAACAGCCGACCCGTCGATGAGGGACGCCGCCGCTCACGCCCGGAGATGGAGTAGAACTCGCCGTACGATCCGATTTCACCCGTGAAGCGGACCGGTGTCCGTAGCGGATCCTCCAGCCCCGGCAGTTGCGCATGGCCGGCTCCGGCTGCGCCCCCGACGAGCGCGATGACAGTGAGCCCCAACACCACGATCTTCCCCACGTATCTCATCCGCGCAGCAGCGACCGCAGCATCTGGCTGACGCCCTCCCCGACGTTTGCGAAGTTCATGGTCTCCTCGATCCGGAACGGTTCGCCTATGAACGCGCCGCGGATCCCCCAGCGCACTGGATCCCCGTTCATCGCGGACTGCAGTCCGCCACTGAACTCGGCGCGCTCGATCACCACCAGCTGTTCGCCGCGCGAGACCGCTGCATTGATCGCAGCGAACTGGTTCTCGGCGGCGGCGAGGTTGTCCTGCATGGTACGAAGCTGGGTACGCAGCAGAGCGAGGGCCGCCTCCGCGCGCATCAGGTGGATGTTCTGATCGACCGGCGGGATCGCGTTGTGAACTCGCTGCGCGGCCGTCCACACCGCGACGCTGCCATTGTACGCGATGGCGTAACGCAGGTACGTCCCGTGTGCGGCCCGGTATGCATTGAGAGTCTGCGCCTTCCGCCATGCCGGGAACGCGGGCGTAGCCCGGTAGGTGTTCCACGCCCTGCCACGTGCCGACCACGCGCTGTTCATCGTGTTCCGGCGCGCTGCTGCCGTGGCGGCCGCCTGCGTCATGGCATTGAACGCGATCTGGCGCTGTGCCTCGAGCACGCGCCGCAGCTCGTCTACGGTCGCCTCGGGAATGGCCAGAGCCTGCTCCGCCGCGTGTGCTGCGGCGCCCGCAGCAGCCATCACATCCTCGCCCGCCGCTGCGAACGCCACGATGCCCTGCTGCATGAGCGGACCCACGGCGTCGCCGAAGTCGGCACTCACTACTGCATCGACCTGGAAGTCCGGCCGCGTGAGATTGAACGCCGCCTGTGCCTGAATGTCTGCGCTGAACATGTCCCACATCCGCGTCTCGGTGCGGAACGCCAGCACATCGCGCGACACTGTGAGGTCGACCAGCTGCCGCGTGCCCATCAGCTCGATCTGACCCTTTACGATCAGGTGCTGCGTTTCCTTCGTCGCCGTGAGATCGAGCTCGGCGTCGTCCCATACGAGCGGTCCGAGCGTAAATGCGCTCAGATGACCGCGCGCCCACAACCCATCCTCAGTAACGCCAATGTCGACGCCGGCGAAGTTCGACATCTGGCCGTCCGCGGACAGCGGCAGCCAGAGCTCACCCTTCAACTTCATGCCGCGCTCGACGCCCAGCTCCGGCGCATCCTGCGGCGCGAACTGGAGCGCGACGCCGCGGAAGTCGACGGCAGGCAGCGCGTCGAGAGGAACGGCGGGCGCCGCCGACGGAGATCCGCCCGCGGCCGTCGCCGCGGCGTCGCGCGCAGCAGCCATGCGGCCCTGCAGTTCAACGAGATCCGATAGACCGAATCCTGCTTCGCTCTCGCCGGCGAGCATCATGCTCGTCGGTACGCCCGCGGGACTGAACGCCATCGAGATCGCAACGTCGATATCCTTCTCGCCGATCACCATCGATGCCGCGAAGCCAGGCTGCACGCTCCCCGTCGGCGTGATGCTCAGCGCGAGCACGACATCGTTGAGAATGAGCCAGGGGATGCCGAACGGCTGCTGCCAGCCATCCTCGGCGCGCAGCCCGCCGGCCAGCGTCATGCCGCTCCGCGCCAGCGACGCTGCGAGGAAGAACATGAGCTCTTCCTCGTCGAGGATTACGTTGACCTCGCCGACGAGTCGGACCGACGGGTCGCCCGTCAGCTCGAGCGCGATCTGCCCCGAACGGAACCACTCCGGTGACCCCGGCGGCCGCATCGGCGGCAGTTCCGCACGCAGGTACAGATCGCGAACGATGTCCATTCCACCGGCGCCCGGTGCGCCGATGAGCGCCAGGCTCTTCCCCAGCGTGCCCTGCAGCAGGATTGTGCCCTTCTCGATTCCCAGCGCGTCCATCACCACGAGCATCGGGTGGCCCGGCTCGAGTCCCTCCGCCGGAATGGCTGCAATCAGGTTGATGCCCGGCTTGAGAACGAGCCGGAACTCGTCCGACTTGTAGACCTCCCCGTAGAACTCGCGCTCCGTGACGTCCAGTTCGAATGACTGGCGGTCGATATCCTGATTCGAGATCACGAGCGCAACGTTCGAGAACGTGAGATTGTCGAGTACCGGATTGGACAGCGCGGGGATCGCTTCCGTGAGCGACCAGCCGGTCGGCTTCAGCCCGATCGTGAACTGCCTCTCACCGCCGTTCGCTCCCGGATTCACGGACAGCAGGACCAGCGCCTCCGCATTGCCGAGTCGCGTGGTCGCTGTAGCGGTTACTACGCCATCGGCGTCGGTGTGAACGACGAGATCCGTCAGGTCGAGAAACCCGGGCGGAGGCTTCAACGATGCGATGTCGAAGCCGCTCGCGTCCTGTGCCGCACTGGATGCCGGTGTGAGCAGCAACGCGCAGGAGCCGAGACAGACCAGCACGAGTGTGCGTATCATTCGGACCCTTCCCTGCGTGCCGCCAGACCGATGTCGCGGATCAGGTCGAGCAGGTCCGCGAGCCCCATGTTCCCCAGAGTGAGGGATGCCTTCCAGTACCACTTCCCCTTCTCCACCTCCTGCGTGACCGCACGGTTCCCCTCGGCATACCGTTTGTCGTAGCCCGCGAGGATCACAGAGTCACGCCTGAGCTGTGTTCGCGCCTGCGTAACGACCTGATCCACTTCTGCGTATCGCCTCCGTGCCTCGTTCACGCCAGCCGTGTCGCCCCGCGCCCGCGCCGCGTCCTCCTGTCTACGCAGATCGCTCAGCATGTGGATGTTCCGCGTGAGGTCTTCCGCTGACCTGCCTACCTGACTCTGCCAGTATTTCTGCGGATCGTTCGCATGCCGGCCGAACGTGACCGCGACCTTCGCGATATCCTCATCGTGCAGAATCAGCGAGCCACGCAGGGTGAGATCGGCGTCCAGCTGCTGCACGTCACGTGAGCCAATGGCGTTGAAGAGTCCGTCGTTGATGGCGAACGCCACCTCCGGGTTGCCCAGCGCCAGATCCACTGCCTCCCACGGCTGCCACGCATGGTCCGTGGTGAGGCGCAGCGTTGGCTTCGTGTCGACTGCGTAGGAGTCGAGCACATCGATGCCGATGTCGATCTCCAGCGCACCGTCCCACGTGATCTCCGGCGCGGCTTCGTCCCGCTGCGTTACCATCGTCACCGTGAGCTTGATCACGGGATGCAGCGAGAAGTCCTGGCCGCGCTCCAGCCGACCCGCCTCGTTCGCGTCCGCCGAGATGCCCATCGAGTCGCCGAAGATCAGCTCGATCCCCGTCCGCAGGGACTTGACCGGCCCGCCGTCGAAGCGCCGCTCCGGCATGGCAGCGCGCACAACCAGAAACTCCTGCGTCGCGCCCAGATTGGCGCCGGTCGTCTCGTTCCCGATCACGCCCTCGGCGCTCACGGTCGTGCTCAGGCCCGCGTACCCCTGCAACTCGATCTCAGCCGTATTCGCATCGTGGCCCAGCCCCTCGAGCAGAGGCCACACCTTCAGCAGCCGCGCGTCCAGCACGCCGAACAGATTGAGCCCCGGCCGGATCTCCAGTTCGTGCCCCTCGAGATAGCGATTGACCGCCTCGAGCGATTCCTCATCGCCCGGTGTGTCCTCGAAGTACGACAGGATCGCCACGCCGAACTTGAGCTTCGCGTCCGCCTCGCCGCGACTGAGGAACTCCGTCGTATCTGTGGCCAGCCACGACTGCAGCTCCTGTGCGTCGCCCAGCGTCCGAATTGCCGTCCAGCGTGTACGCGTACTCCGGTTCGACATGCCGCAGTCGCCGACGTGCATGAGCATGTGCTTGCTGGTCGAGCCGTACATCGCCCACACCCGTCTGCCGTTCGAATCACGGACTGTGTCGCGCACCAGCGTCGCGCTGTCCACCCGGGCGAGCCCCGGCCACGCCCAGTTGCTCGCCAGCGGATACACGAAGCCGTCGATTGGGTCCGCACTCTCCCAGTTCTCACAGATGCCCGCATCCCCAGTCCCATCAGGAGCAGCACCACCGTCGGTAGCCCGCGTGTTCACAATGCTCAGCGACACCCTCGATGACGGTGTCTCGGTGTTGACGGCGATCTCGTCGGTGTAGCGGAACGTCCATATCTCGCTCCGACCTTCGTTCGCAGCCGCGGCATAGCCGTTGTGATCGAGAACCTGGACCGACCACGCGTACGTCTTCCCCGACTCGAGCGGCTGCGCCTCCAACGGGTAGCGCAGGCTCGTGAACGCATTCTCCACGGACTCGAAGTGCGGGATGTTCTCACGCAGCGCCGCCGCCGCGCTCTGGTGCGACTGCACCTCGACCAGACGCACCACATAGGAAAGCTGATAGTCGATCGGCACCTGCACCGGCGTCCACGTGAACAACGGATCCGTCTGCTCGAGCACCTCCTCATCCATCGGACCCAGCAACAGCGGCGGGTCCGGGTACACGATCCGGAACATGGCGCACGCCTCCGCCAGCACGAAGCCGCTGCCATCGGTTGCCACAGCGCACGCCGTGTAGTCACCCTCGGGCATGCGCCCCGTGCGCGCCGCGATCTCCTCCATCTCCCGGTCGTGTGTCGTGCTCCCCGCGACGTCGTACGGGTTGTCGAAGATTACCGTGGCGCCGCCCGCGATCAGCTCGGGCGAGCTCGTTCCCGAAACCACGATACGGTTCGCGTGGTTGATGACATTGAAGTGGATGCGTACACTCTGCGATTCCGCCGTCGAGTTGATGAGCGTGAGCGATGCGATGTTCGGATTGGAGTCCCAGTCGCTGTAGTACGGTGTCGGATAGGGATCGACGGTCAGGATGGCGTCCCAGGTGCCCTGGGCGTGCACCATGCCGCTCGAACCGAGCAGCAGCGCCGTTGCGACAAGAAGACGCAGGATCATCTCAGCGCGCCTCCGGTTCGCCCAGCGGCAGTGTGCCATCCAGGATGCCCGGCAGATCCAGCAGGTTCTCCTTCAGCACGAATGCGCACGCACCGGCGTCGGCCGCCGCGCGTCGATATTCCGGCTCGGCATGCGCGGTGACAATGACCACGTGCGCGTCTGCATCGATCGTCCGGATCGCGCGCGTCGCGGCTATCCCGTCCATCCCGCCCAGCTCTACGTCCATCAGAACCCAGTCCGGTCGCACAGCCGCGTATGCGCTCACCGCGCCCTCGCCGTCGGCGCACTCGTGGACGAGTGACGGGACACTCTCGACGATGCCCCGGATGAACGACCGCATGTCCGCGTTGTCATCGACGAGCAGCACGCGACGAACGCCTGCCTGCCCGGCATCGCCCTCTGACATTGCATCGCTTTCGACGGCTGTGAGACGCAGCTGAGTGAACGCTCCGCTACGATACAGCTGCGGGAAGGACGATGAATCCGGGTAGACCCTCATCGTTCATGGGGGGGTGCCCCCATGCGCGACGGGAGGAATTCAGGCTACTCCGCGCGGGATGCCGCCGGGGCGCTCTCGATGCTCGACCTGTGCTCGAGCGCGAAGCGCAGCAGCGCCTGCGGGCCCGAGAGTCCGAGCTTGCGGCAGATGTGGGAGCGGTGGTTCTCGATGGTCTTGACCCTGTTGCCGAGTTCGGCGGCGATGTCCGGACTCGTGTAGCCGAGCGCGATGAGGCGAAGCACGGATTGCTCGGCGGCAGTCAGGCGAGCGAGCGCGGCGCGGCCGTCGCTGTGCTCGGTATGATGCTCGAGCAGCTCGCTCGACAGCGCAGGGCTGATCCAGGCTCTGCCGCTCGCCACCGTGTGCAGACACGACACGATTTCGACGCTTGCGCTGTCCTTCAGAATGTAGCCCTTCACTCCCGCGTCCAGAGCTCGCTTGAACACGCCGCGTTCGCGGTACATCGTCAGCAGCACGACGGCCGTCTCCGGCACCTCGCGGGTGATGGCAATGGAGGCATCGAGTCCGCTGATCCGCGGCATGCTGATGTCCAGGAGGGCGATGTGCGGGCGATGCCGCCGCACGAGCGCCAGCGCCGCGTCGCCGTCGTTCGCTTCGCCGACGATGCGGAATGCGGGCTCCGGCTCCAGTACCTCCGTGAGCCCGCGTCGGAAGAGCGGATGGTCGTCCGCAATGACGAGGTCGATCGCACCGTTCATACGCGCACCGCGTCAGTGGGCTCCGGCATCGGCACGCACGGCGACGTGGCAGCAACAGGAACGGTCAGCTCGATGCGCGTCCCCTGTCCCGGTGCGCTCCACACCTCGAGCGCGCCACCGAGGATGCGCGCACGCTCCGACATGCCGGACAGGCCGAAGCCGCCCAGCGCCGTGGCGCGGCCCTCCGCTCCGCCGCCGAAGCCCCGACCCTCATCGGCGATTCTCACTGCGAGCCGGTTCGTCCCGCGCCGCACGTCCACCTGCGCGCAGCGGGCGCCGGAGTGGTGCACGATGTTGCTCAGCGCCTCCTGCATGATGCGATAGAGGTTGATCTCGTTCTCGAGAGTGAGCATGCCATCAATCGGATCGATGTGGACGGTGAAGTCCACGTCGCAGCTCGCTGCTACCTCATCCACCATCGTCCGCAGCGCGGTTGTGACGCCGAGATGGTCCAGCTGGTGCGGGGTCAGATTGTGCGCAAGAGCGCGGATGTTGTGCAGCGAGCCCGTTACCACATCCGTGATGCGCTGGACCTGCTCTCGCGCCGCGATGTCGAGACTCGCAGAGCGGAGCGCAATAAGGGCGCGATTGCGCACGATCAGCAGCTCCTGTCCGAGTCCGTCGTGCAGCTCGCCGGCGAGACGCCTGCGCTCGTGCTCCTGGCTCTCGATCAGCTGGCGGGAGAAGGATTCGCGCGCGGCGCGCTCCGCCCGCACCAGCGCGGCGCGCCGCCGCAGTACTGCGACGACCAGGAGCAGTGCGCCGATGCTGCCCAGAACGCGAAACCAGAGCGTGTTCCAGACTGCGGGCGCCACGCGCAGCGTAACTTCGGACCGCGCCGCGCCCCACACTCCGTCGCGATTCGCCGCCATGACCACGAAGCGGTACGTGCCCGCCGGCAGGCGCGGATAGTACGCGACCAGACGACTGCCCGCGTCGGTCCACTTCTCGTCGAAAGCCTCGAGGCGATAGCGGAAGCGGATGTGCTCCGGCGTCGAGAGACTCAGACCCGCGTAGCGGAACTCGATGTTCGGGCGACCGGGACCAACCGCCACCGAAGCGCCCGCCGGCCGGACCTCCCCATCCACGACAACATCCTCGATCACCACCGACGGCGGCCGCCCGCCCGGCGTCGCGCGACTTGGATCCACCACGGCCACGCCCTCCACCGTCGGAAACCAGAGGTGACCCCGTGCATCCTTCCACGCCGCCGGCTGGAAACCGCCATTCGTCTCCGGATTCCGCAGGCCGTCGGAACGGCCGTACAGAACCGCATGGACGCGTTCGATGCGTCCGTCGGCGAACGCGTTCAGCTGATCGCGCGCGACGCGATGGATGCCGCGGTTGCCACTCATCCAGAACTGCCCCGCGTCATCCTCGAGTATGGCGGAGACGACATCATCGGCGAGGCCGTCGCGCGGGGTGATGGCCTTGAACGCATCATCGCGGAACCGGTGGAGGCCGCCGCCGTACGTGCCAATCCACAGCGTGCCGTCGCGGTCCTCGTGGATCGCGCGCACATGCGTGGCCGCGAGCCCGTCCGCTGCCGTGAAACTGGTGAAGCGGCCGCCGCTGAAACGGCTCAGACCATCCGTCGTGCCGATCCAGAGCGCGCCATCGCGCGTCTGCCGGATCGTGCGAACGCTGTTGTGCACGAGACCCTGGTCCGTAGTGTAGATTGCGTGCACTCGCCCGTCACGGATCGCGAACAGACCGGACGCTCTTGTGCCGGCCCACACCGTCCCGTCTGACGCGGTGAAAAGCGCGAGTACGGAACGTCCCCACATACCATCGACCTCGGTGCGCCGCTCACCGGCCACCCGCGGCAAGGCAGACACGCCACCGCCATACGTCCCCTGCCACACCGTTCCAGCCGTATCCTGCGTCAGTGAGAACACACACGGGTCACCCTCGGGATCTCCCGGGCTGCGCGGGTTCGATACACGCACGGTGCGCTGCACGAGATCCAGCTCGTTCACGCCGCCGCAATTCGTGCCCACCCACATCCTGCCGCTGCGATCTCCGAACACCGCAGTGGCCACGTCGTGCGACAGCCCGCTCTCCGTCGTGTACGTCGTGAACAGGTTGCGCCGCGCACGCAGCAGTCCGTTCGCGTTCGTGCCGAACCACGCATTGCCGTCCGCATCGACCCACGCCGATCGCACCAGGAACCCCGGACGCCCGTCCGGCAGCGCATAGCGCCGCGTTATAGCCGTGTCACCATCGATGCTGAAGT
>JAGTUV010000367.1 GCA_018224305.1 Gemmatimonadota bacterium | reverse complement strand
GCGTCGGTTGGGGCGTTGACCGCGACGGAGGCGGAAAGTGCCCCAACCGTCATGCCGGGCCGCGTCGGTTGGGGCATTGACCGCGACGGAGGCGGGAAGTGCCCCAACCGTCATGCCGGGCGCGTCGGTTGGGGCGTTGACCGCGACGGAGGCGGGAAGTGCCCCAACCGTCATGCCGGGCCGCGTCGGTTGGGGCGTTGACCGCGTCGCCGCGGCGACCGCCGCGGCGCTCCTGATGGCGTCAGCGCCCCGACCAACCCGCCGCCCCAACCGACCCGCCGCCCCGGCGTTACAAACGCACCCGCATCCCCACCCGTGTCATGCGTGCGGCGCCCAGATCTTCTCGCCCGGCGAGTACGGCACGCACGGGTCGAAGCGGCCGGGCGACTCGACGTACCGCATCGCCTGCGTGTAGCCGATCTCCGAGGTGAAGTAACCGAGCAGCGCCAGCTCCTTCATCATCCGGAAATAGTGAGCGGGTGCATCGGCGGTGATCTCCGGGTTCAGCGCGGGGTCGCCGGCGCGGACGTCTTCGGGCTGGTCGGCGACGACTGCGTCGCGTGAGCGCCGGCGCGCCTCCTGGCGTGCATCCGTGTGCGTCTTCTGCTCCTGATCCAGCTGCTCCAGCAGCTCGAGGCGTTGCTCTGGCGACGCCGCCATGAACGCGACGCCGTGCATCCGCTCGCACTCCGCGTCGAGCTGCCGCATCCCGTTGCGGAAGATCTGCTGGTCGTCCAGCGAGTAGACATCGTGCACCATGAGCGCCATGAACGGCCCGACCGCGGCGGCCTTTGCGCCGGGCGTGTCGGTCTCGGGCAACATCGTGTCCGCCACCTCATCGAGGAACGCCACGTCATCGGCAGTGAAGAGATCGCCGACGGCGGTGTAGGAGCGGACGGTGCGCTCGTCCGTGCACGCGGTGATGAGGCCACTGCCGCCGACGAGCGTGATGCCGCCGAGCATCACGGTCACCCGCTGGATCGCCTCGCGGCGTGTGATCAGAACTCCATGCCGCCCATCGATCAGGCGGTCCTGCTCGCTGTGTGATGACATGTCGTCCTCGCGCTAGAGATTGCGGCGGCTGATCTCGCTCACAGCGAAATCGGCGGCGCGTGCGGTCAGCGCCATGTACGTCAGTGACGGGTTCTGGTTGGCGGCGGAGACCATGCACGACCCGTCCGTCACGAACACGTTGGGGCAGTCCCACACCTGGTTGTTGGCATTGAGGACGGACGAACGCCGATCCCGGCCCATGCGCGCGGTGCCCATCTCGTGGATGCCCATGCCGGGGAAATACTCGTTGTCGTACGTCTCGACATCCTTCACGCCCGTCGCGTCGAGCATCTCCGCCATGTCATTCGCCATATCGACGCGCATGAGGCGTTCGTTCTCGCCGATCTCGCAGTCGACGGCCAGCACCGGCAGTCCCCACCGGTCCGTCTTCGACTCGTCGATCGTGATGCGGTTGGAGTGGCTGGGCAGCATCTCGCCGAACGCGGTTGCGCCGATCGTCCACTGGCCGGGCAGCGACATGGCATCCTTGAACGCGCCGCCCACGCCCAGCTCCGCGACCGCGCGCGACCATCCCTCGCGGCTGGCGCTGCCCTGATAGCCGAAGCCGCGCACGTAGTCGCGCCGGTCGCCGAACAGATTGCGGTAGCGCGGGATGAAGAAGCCGGTGGGCCGTCGCCCGTAGTAGTAGCGGTCCTCGAGACCTTCCAGCTTGCCGGACGCGCCGACGCGGAAGTGGTGGTCCATCAGGTTGTGGCCGAGCTGGCCGGAGCTGCTGCCGAGGCCGTCCGGCCACACGTCGGTCGCCGACCGCATGAGCAGCCACGTCGAGTTCATCGTGGACGCGCACAGGAAGATGACGCGCGCGCTGTAGTCGGTGACCTGCTCCGTCATCGCATCGATGACGCGCACGCCGGTCGCGCGACCCTGGTCACGGTCGTAGATGACCTCGGTGACGATCGCGAACGGCTGAAGCGTCAGCCGCCCCGTGGCCACGGCCGCGGGCAGAGTCGACGACTGCGTGCTGAAGTACGAGCCGAACGGGCAGCCGAGCCAGCACGCGTTGCGATGCTGGCAGGGATTGCGCCCAGGCAGCGCCTGCGTGAGGTTCGCGACACGGCCCGGAATCATGCGGCGCTGACCATCGAACTGCTGCTGCAGCCGCCCCGCGATCAGCTCTTCGCCGCAGTTGAGCGGCATCGGCGGCTGGAACTGACCGTCCGGCAGCTGCGGCAGCCCCTCGTGCGAGCCGGAGATGCCGGCGAATCGCTCGACGTAGTCGTACCACGGCGCGATGTCCGCGTAGCGGATCGGCCAGTCGACCGCGATGCCGTCGCGCGCGTTCGCCTCGAAGTCGTAATCGCTCAGACGATAGCTCTGCCGGCCCCACATCAGGGAACGGCCGCCCACCTGATAGCCGCGGTACCAGTCGAACCGCTTGATCTCGGTGTACGGCGAATCCTGATCGGATGCCCACCAGTCGAGGTTCTTCTCGTTCAACGGATAGTCGCGCTTCAGGACGGGGTACGCCTCCTCCATCGCCCGCGTGCGGCCGCCGCGGTGTGGATACTCCCACGGACCCTTCGTCGCGTTCACGTAATCCTTGAGGTGCTCCACGTTCTTGCCGCGTTCCAGCAGCAGCACGCGCAGGCCCTTCTCCGTCAGCTCCTTCGCGGCCCAGCCGCCGGAGATACCGGATCCGACTACGATGGCGTCATAACTTTGCGTATCGGACTGCATCATCCCTCCCGGATCGTGAACGCGACTACACGCGGCAGATCTCGATGGCCTCGGCAAGCGACGTGACCGGATCGCGCTGCGGTATGAACTCCTGACCGACGTATCCCTCGAAGCCCGTGTCGGCTATGGCCTGCATGATCGCGCGGTAATTCAGCTCCTGCGCGCCATCGATCTCGTGACGACCCGGCACGCCGCCGGTGTGGTAGTGCGCGATGTACTCGTGGTTCTCGCGAATGGTGCGGATCACATCGCCTTCCATGATCTGCATGTGGTAGATGTCGTACAGCAGCCGGAACCGCTCCGACCCGACCCGCCGTGCGAGCGACACGCCCCACGCCGTGTGGTCGCACTGATAGTCGGCATGATCGACCTTCGAGTTCAACAGCTCCATGACGACGTTCACACCATGCCGCTCCGCGGCGCCCATGATCGCGGTGAGTCCGCGCGCGCAATGCTCCAGGCCCTCGTCATCAGCGAGCCCCGCGCGGTTACCGGAAAAGCAGATCACGTTCGGCACACCCGCGGCGGCCGCCTGCTCGATCAGCTCACGATATGCAGGGACGAGTCTCTCATGATGTTCCAGGCGATTGAACCCGTGCGTGATTCGCGTGCGCGGCTCGCCGGGCGCGTTCGCCATGGCACACGTGAGGCCGTGCCGCTGCACCGTCGCCCAGTCCTCCGGGTCCAGCAGCTCCACCGACTCCAGGCCCAGCCGCGCCGCCGCCCGGGCGAGGTCATCGAGCGCAATCCCGCTGTACGGCCAGCGGCAGACCGAGTGCCGCAACGCACTGGCGATTGCCGGTGACACCGCCGAGCCCGCCGCGCTCGCCCGTGATGCGTCGGTGAGCCCGGCACCCACGATGGCGCCGCCCAGCGCTACGCCCGACTCCAGGAACTCTCTGCGCTTCATCCGGATTCCACTTTCCGGCCGGCCCATCTGCCCGGCACGGCGGAGTGTTTCGAAGGCTTCAGAACGACAGCTGCCGCAGGTGCTCGAAACTCGTACGGATGCTGGCGACCGGGTCGCTCGGATTATCGTGCTCGACGAAATAGTGCTGCAGCCCCGCCTGCCCCGCGTGCGCGAAGATCCCTGCAAAATCCATCTCGCCCTCACCGACCGCGACCATTTCCTGCGATCCCGCAATGTCCGCCATGTCCTTCACGTGACACAGCGCGAAGCGGCCGGGGTGCGCGGCGAAGAGGGCGATGGGGTCATGACCGCCCTTCACGGCCCAGAACAGGTCGAGCTCCAGGTCCACCAGCGACGGGTCCGTACCGCTGAGCAGCAGGTCGAAACCGGTGCGGCCATCACCCAGCGGCTCGAACTCGAAATCGTGGTTGTGATACGCGACGCGGATCCCGGCATCGCGGGCAGCGGCGCCGAACGCGTTCAGGTCGTCGGCCAGACGCTGGTAGCCCGCGGCATCGCGCTCGGCCGGGTCGAGCCACGGCACGACGATCCACTGCTGGCCGAGCGTGCGCGCGACCACGAGCGTCGCCTCCGGCTGCTCCCGGATCGCATCGATCGGGAAGTGCCCGGCCGGCGATACCAGACCAGCGGCGTCGAGGGCGGCGCGGAACTGTTCGGGCGAGAGATCGAACAGACCGGCAGTCTCCACCTCGCGATAACCCACGGCGGCGACCTCGCCCAGCGTGGCGGCGACATCCTGCTCCATCGCGCCGCGCACCGTGTAGAGCTGCACGCCGAGAGCATCCAGCCGACCGCCGCCGGCCGCGGATGTGCCCTGTCGGCACGCGCTCAGACCGACGCCGGCCAGGGCGGTTGCGGCCATCGTCGTCAGAAAGTTCTTGCGATCCACGTTGCCTCGGCTGGTATGGACCGGAATCGAAAGAGGGATCCGGGCCGGCGGGAGATCAGGGCGCGCGGCTCTCGTCTAAGCTATGCGTCGTCGTTGCTTCCCCGTCAATGGTCTGAGCCCGCTGAGTCCCGGAACTCGAACGTCGCCGACAACCCGCCCACCATCGCATCGAAGCGGCCGGGCTCGAGCAGCGGCGCGCCGTTTCTCCCGATGAAGGCGAGGTCCTGAGCGGAAATCTCGAAGCGGACGGTCTGTGAGGCGCCCGGCAGGAGGTCGATCTTCCGGAAACCCCGAAGCCGCCGTACGGGCGGAGTGAGCGACGCGTAGTGCTGCCTCACGAACAGCAGCACCGCGTGCCGCCCTGCCCGACTGCCCGTGTTCGTGACCGTGACCGTCATCGTCTGGACATCCTCCCGGCCCATCACCGGACGGCCCAGCCGCAGATCGCTGTACGCGAACGTGGTGTAGCTCAGGCCGTGGCCGAACTCGAACTGCGGGTGGAAGCCGCCCGGCGCCTCGGCCGAAGGCGGCGGCAGCGTCTGGGTGAACTTGTGGTCGTACGTATCGAGCGCGTTCGGATGACGTGGATACGTGAACGGCAGCACGCCCGCCGGATTGTGCTCGCCGAAGAGCACCTCCGCGATCGCCTCTGCGCCCTCCATTCCCGGCACGTACGCCATGACGATGGCGGCCGCGTCGTCTGCGACTGCCGAGATGACGCGCGGCCGGCCCTGCACCAGGACCAGCACGGTCGGCGTGCCCGTGG
>JAGTUV010000366.1 GCA_018224305.1 Gemmatimonadota bacterium | reverse complement strand
CGGATTACGGCATCATACTCTCCTCGCCCGGCTGGCACCCGGGCGTCATCGGAATCGTCGCGTCCCGGGTCGTCGAACGCGTGCATCGTCCGGTAATACTGATATCGGAGGACCCGGCCACGGGCAGGGGGCGCGGCAGCGCACGATCGATTCCGGCCTTCGACCTCTATGAAGGCGTGCATGCATGTGCAGGCCTGCTGGACCGGCATGGTGGACACCGGCAGGCCGCAGGCATGGATCTGCGGCTCGAGCGTATCCCCGAATTTCGCGAAGCGTTCAACCGTCATGCACGTGCCGTGCTGGCGCCGGAAGACCTGGTCGCTGAAGTGAAGGTCGATCTCGAAGTCACCATCGCCGAGGCGGACGCCGATCTGTGCCGCATCATGAGGCACTGCGGACCGTTCGGCATCGGCAATCCACAGCCGGTGTTCGTTGCGCGCGGTGTGGCGGCATACCGCTGCACGGTGGTGGGCGGGGGCCAGCACCTGAAGATGACGCTCGGTCAGGGCGAGGCGCGGCTGCCGGCGATCGGATTCCGCATGGCCGGGCGGCTGAAGGACATCGACTTCGGCAGCACACCGCTGGACGTCGCGTTTCAGCTGCAGCAGGACGAGTGGAACGGGCGAAAACGCCTGCAGGCGCGTCTCGTCGATGTCCGCGCGGCGCAGTGAGGATCATTGCGGGGCGGTGGCGTGGTCACAACATTGCCGCTCCGCCGGGCGAGAAGACCCGGCCGACGACGGACCGGGTACGGGAGGCGTGGATGAGCGCGCTGCAGCACGACCTGCCGGACGCGAGCGTTCTGGATCTCTTCGCGGGCTCCGGCGCACTCGGCCTCGAAGCGCTTTCACGAGGCGCGGCTCATGTCACGTTCGTGGAGGTGGCGGGTGGTCCGCTGCGTGCGCTTCAGACGAACGTGGATAAACTCGGCGCCGCCGGTGAGACGGAGATAGTCAGGAAGGATGCGATGCGGTTCGTCGAGACGATTGCGGGGATCGATTACGATGTGGCGTTTGCCGATCCGCCGTATGACAGCGGGGATGCAGCGCGGCTGGTCGAGCGGTTCGTCGAAATGCCGTTCGCGCGCATCCTGACTGTGGAACATCGGGCCCGTGAGCACCTGCCCGTGCCCGCGACTGCGCGCACCCGTCGATACGGCGACACGGCCATCACTTTCATCACGGCACCGGAATGACCGAGAGAGTTGCTGTTTATCCTGGCTCGTTCGATCCGGTCACCCGCGGGCACGAGGATATCGTCCGTCGTGCGCTCGGTTTCGTGGATCGGGTCATTGTCGCGGTCGCGCACCGTCGCACGCAGCCGAAGACGGGAATGTTCGAGATCGCAGAGCGCGTCGATCTCATTCGCACGGTCTTCGGCGACGAGCCCCGCGTGACCGCCACCGATTTCAACGGCCTGCTCGTCGACTTCGCGCGCGATAATCAGGTGCACATCATCATCCGCGGGCTGCGTGCCGTGTCCGATTTCGAGTACGAGTTCCAGATGGCGCTGATGAACCGCCAGCTCTATCCGGAAGTGGAGACGATCTTCCTGGCGCCTGACGAGCACTACTCCTATCTCTCGGCTTCTCTCGTCCGCGAGATCGCGGCGCTTGGCGGTGACATCGCGCAGTTCGTGTCTCCGCACGTGCTCGAAGCCCTACGCAGGAAGCTGTCGCTGCCGTCGTGATCCCGTTCCGTGAATCCATCCAGCAGCGCGCACGTGCGCTGCAGCGCACCGTCGTGTTCCCCGAGGGCGATGACGAGAGGACGCTCGACGCCGTCGCGCGACTTCAGGTTGCCGGTCTCGTGCAGCCGCTCGTCATCGGCGAGACCGATCGTGTACGCGCCGCAGTAAAGTCGTTCGGCGGCGAAGCCGATCGGATCACCGTCATCGAGCACGTGACGGATCCGCGCTTCGAGATGTTCGTGCGTGAACTCCATGGGCTGCGGGCATCGAAGGGGTGGACCGAGGAAGAAACGCGGGAGAGGATGCGCGATCCTCTCGTCTTCGCAGCCGCTCTCGTGCGCGGTCACCACGCCCATGGGTCCGTCGCGGGCGCCTCGCGTACCACGGGTGACGTTCTGCGCGCTGCGCTGTGGCTGGTAGGTACTGCTCCGGGCATTCGAACCGTGTCGGCGTCATTCTATATGGTCGTGCCTTCCTTCCGGGGCACGAACGACCCCGAAGTCCTGACGTTCACCGACGCGAGCGTCGTACCCGATCCGGACGCGGCCCAGCTTGCTGATATCGCTGCAGCGGCCGCCGTCGCCCGCTCGCAGATCGTCGGCGATGAGCCGCGGGTGGCGTTCCTTTCGTACTCCACCCACGGCAGCGCCGGCGGCCCCTCGACGGACAAGGTGCGCGAGGCGCTCGCCCGTTTCCGCGAGCTCATGCCGGGTGTGAAGGTGGATGGCGAACTGCAGGTCGATGCGGCACTGATCCCCGAGATCGCGCGGAGGAAGACAGCCGGATCGATGATCGAGGGCCGCGCCAATGTGCTCGTGTTCCCGGACCTCAACGCCGGCAACATCGGCTACAAGCTCGTTCAGCGACTCGGGCATGCCGATGCGGTCGGGCCCGTCCTTCAGGGACTGGCCCGTCCGTGCAACGACCTTTCCCGCGGGGCGAGTGCGGAGGACATTGTGGCCGTGGCGTGTGTGACGGCCCTGCAGGACTGACCCGGCACCGATTTTGCGCCAGCCCGCACTGGCTAATCACGTACATCTGGAGGAGCGATGAGCTTCGATGTGAAGAAGCAGGACGATGTCACGATCATTGATGTCGAAGGTCAGTTGATCGTAGGCAACCGGCAGGAACTGAAGCAGAAGGTGCTGGAGGAGCTGGAGGGCGGGGCGCGGAAGTTTCTGATCGATTTCTCGAGTACCGGCTACATCGATTCCTCGGGCCTCGGCGTGCTGGTCAGCCTCTCGAAGAAGATTCGCGAACAGAGCGGAGAGCTGCGTCTCGCCAATCTGAACGAGGATCTGCGGACGCTGTTCGAGCTGACCAAGCTGGATACGCTGTTCCATATCGCGTCCGACCGCGGCGAAGCGCTCGCGTCCTTCTGACAGACGCGCGGGTTACCCGGTTGATGTCGTGAGCCGCCGACCCTCCGGTCGGCGGCAGTCGGAAGCCTGCCGGCCGGAGGGTGGCGCGCTCGCGCTTCCCGTATCGGCCGACGGCCCTTATCATATCCGCATGCAGCTGGACTACGTTCTGGAACTGCCCAATGACCTTCGCGCCATTGAGCGATCGGTCGATTACTTGACGGACCGGGGGTCGGAGGTCGGGTTCGACAGCGACCGCCTCCGCCTCAACTTCCGGGTCGGCCTGACGGAGGCACTGGCAAATGCCATGTTGTACGGCAACTGCCGGGACCCGAACAAGCGGGTGCGCGTCGAGGCACACCTGACACCCACCGAGATCACGATACAGGTGACGGACGAGGGCCGCGGCTTCGATCCCGGCACCGTGCGCGACCCCACGCTGCCGGCCAACCGCGTACGGCCCGGCGGGCGTGGCATCTTCCTGATCCGGAAGCTCATGGATCGCGTGGAGTTCAATGAGCGCGGCAACTCCATCACGATGATCCTCCAGAGCCGGACCGAAACAACGCCCAATCCTTCGGCCGAATGAAGACGACCGTACTGACCGACCTCACGCCTTTGCCGTCGACGGTGGTGGCGCTGCTGGATGCGTTCTGTGCTGCGCATCCGGGGGCGGAGCTGCGACTGTGGGCGGAGCATGATCAGGGTCAGGTCTGCCTGTATCCCGCGAACGACGAAGCGGTCGAGGACTGGTCGCCGGGTACGCGTTACCAGGTCGAGATGAAGGATGGGTTGCCGCTCGCGCTGGAAGTGCGTGCGCTGGACGACATACCCGGGATCGATCACGGATTCCTTGCGCACGCGCTCGCGCAGGTGCTCCATCACGAGCGTGAGGCGCGGTCCGCTGCGCGCGAACTGACGGAGCGGTATGAGGAGATCAATCTCCTCTACTTCATCAGCGAGATTCTCGCATCCGTCCTGTCCGTGCCGGATGCCGCGACGCGCATCCTCGCCGAGGTGGCCGACGTGCTTGGCGCGCGACGCGCCTCGCTGTGGGTGTTCGATGCCGGTGACAACCTGCTGCACATCGCGGCATCCGTCGGCGAGGATGGGCTGCGCGGCCCGATCGCCGTGGACGATCACGAGTCCGCGACCGCGTGGGTGTTCCGCGAACGACAGGCACTGAACCTGGAACGCGGCGCCGTGCTGCCCACCGTGCCGCGACTGGAACCGCGGCCGAGCGGGCGCGAAGCGTTCCTGTCGGTGCCGATCAACTACACCCCGCCGAACGGCACCACGCGCACGGTCGGCGTCATCACGCTCGTGGGCCGGCGCACCAACGTCCGGTTCACGGCCGGCGACTCGCGGCTCCTGTCCGCCATCGCCAGTCAGATCGGCGCAGCGCTGGAAACCCAGAGGCTGGTGCGCGACAGCCTGCGCCAGGAACGCCTCATGCGCGAGCTCGAGCTCGCCCACGACCTTCAGCTCAAGCTGCTGCCGGACCCGGATGCCTTCGAGGGTCCGCCGGAGGTCGCCGCCCGATGTCTGCCGGCCGACTCCGTTGGCGGCGACTTCTATCATCTGTTCCGTCTGCCGAACGACCGCGTCGGCATCATGATCGGTGACGTGTCCAGCCACGGGTTCTCCGCGGCGCTCATCATGGCCCTCACCATGAGTGCCGTCGCCATCTACGCCCAGGAATCCGGGCCGCCCGCCGAGGTGCTGCGACACGTGCACCGGGCGCTGATCAAGGAGCTCGAGACAACGGAGATGTATCTCACGCTCTTCTATGGCGTGATCGATCCCCGTGCCGGCCGCCTCGCCTACGCGAATGCAGGACACCCGCACGCGTTCCTCGTCAGCGCGGATGGCAGGCGCAACCGTCTCGGCGCCACGTCACCTCCGCTCGGCATCGCAAAAATCGAGGACTACGGTGAGGACACGGTGGATTGGGGCTCCGATGGCAGTCTGATCTGCCTGTTCACCGACGGACTGACCGACCGTTACCCGGACCGCGGCGCGGGAGCAGGCGAGGCCAGCCTCATCGCGGACGTTGCCGGCGTGCGTGACCAGCCGCTCAGCGCCATTCTCGACCTCGTGTTCACTACCGCAGCCGGCGCGGCCGTCACCACGCCTGCGGATGACCGTACGGCGCTGCTCGTGCGGGGATGACCACGCATCGCGCGAAGAAATCGCTCGGCCAGAACTTCCTCGTCGACGCGAACCAGCAGCGCCGCATCGTAGCTGCCCTCGAAGCAGGAAGCGGCGATACGGTCATTGAGATCGGCCCGGGGCAGGGCGCGCTCACCCGCCACATCGCCGGCAGCGTCGCTCGTCTCTTCCTCGTCGAGCTCGATCGCGATCTGGCGCCGGCACTCGAGAACGAGTTCGCGGACGATCCGGCCGTCACCGTCATTCAGGCGGACGTGCTCGACACCGATCTCCGTGAGATGGTGGGTGGCGACATGAGCAGTGTCAAAGTTGTCGGCAACATTCCGTACAACATTACGACGCCCATCATCTTCCGCCTCCTCGAGCGTGAGCTCCGCCCCGAACGCATCGTCATCATGATCCAGCGTGAGGTCGCAGACCGTATCCTCGCAGGACCCGGCGAATCGGAATACGGCGCACTGTCCGTCGGTGTCCAGAGCGTTGCCCGCGCTGAGCGTCTGTTCAATGTGGGCCGCGGCTCGTTCCGCCCCGTTCCGCGCGTCGACTCTACCGTCCTCCTCATTCGACCCATTTCCCCACCGCCACTCACCGCCCGCGACGAGGAGGACCTGCGGGATCTGACGCGGACTGTGTTCTCGTGGCGTCGCAAACAGCTTCAGAAGACGCTGCGCTCGGCACCCGCATATGCGCTCGATTCAGCCCGGGTGGACGCCGTGCAGCAGCAGACCGGCATTGCTCTCGATCGAAGGCCGGAACAGCTCGCGCCCGACCAGTTCATCTCGCTCGCTCGCGCTCTGCGCGACAACCGCGAAGCCGCCAACCACACTTCACCACGTGCCCCATGATCCCTCCGCACAGGGAATGGAATGCCGTCCTGGCCCACGAGCTGCGCTCTCCGCTCGCCGCGATCCTCGGCTACCAGGAATTGCTCGATGACGGCACGTTCGGTGACATCCCGCCGGCCGCCGAAGATGCGCTCCGACGAATGCGCTACGCCGCCATACAGATGCTCACCCTCATAGACGCCCTCGAAGCCGGCGACGACACCGAGGACCCGACCGAGACGACGGCTCGCGACCTCATCGACAGCGCTCTGTCGAGCGTAACATTCGATGCCGACGCGCGTGGCACCCGGATTACGACCACCGAGTCGTCCGTACGTCTCGTCACGAAGACAACCCAGGCATGCAGGGCGCTCGCCCTCATCCTCGGTGCCGCCATCAAGACCACGCCCGGTGGCACGATCCATATCAGCGTCGATGGCGTCGAGCATCCCTCCATTACCATCAGCGGATCGAATCTCGATCCCACCCGCGACATCATCGACCCCGATCGGCCGCTATCCGGCGCCGGCCTCCGCCTGGAGCTCGCACAGGTCGCGGCCGGTCGCGCCCGCGGCCGGATCCACCTGCGTGAGGACGGCGCGGCCGAGCTTCTGCTTCCTCGTCTGCCGGGCTGATTGACTACGCCGAACAAATCCCGTAGGTTGGATTGTGAATGGTTTCACAAGTCCCGCAGGCCGCGCCCCAGGGCCGCACGATCATGGACAGATCATGAAGAAGGTGTCGGAATCGACAATCGCCCGGTTGTCTGTTTATCTGCGTCTGCTGACGGAGCTGGCAGCCGCGGGCGTTACCACGCTTGCGAGCGGGGAGCTTGCGCGTCGGTGCGGGACATCGGCGGCGCAGGTGCGCAAGGATTTGTCGTTCTTCGGAACGTTCGGCAAGCGGGGGCTGGGGTACTCGGTGCCGGAGTTGACGGAGGCGCTGCGAGGGATCCTGGGCCTGGAGCGACGCTGGCGAGTGGCGTTGATCGGGGCGGGAAAGATTGGAGCCGCCCTGATGGCCTATCAGGACTTCCGTCGTCAGGGATTCGATATCGTGGCGGTATTCGATGCGGACCCGGCCAGGGTGGGCACGGAGTGGCAGGGTCTGGTGATCCAGCGGGACGCGGACCTGGAGACATCGCTGCAAGGTATCGACATCGCCATCGTGGCGGTGCCGGCGTCGGCGGCGCAGGGTGTAGTGAACCGGGTGGTGGCAGCGGACGTGCGGGCGATATTGAACTTCGCGCCGACGAAGCTGGATGTACCGGAGCACGTGGCTGTGAAGACGGTGAACATGGCGCTGGAGCTGGAGGGTCTGTCCTACGCGCTGGTGAATGAAGCGCGTGGCGCACGGCGGGTCACCTCCCGGCCCGCTGCTTCACGGGGATAGGATGAGCGAGCGGGTACGGGTAACATCGGAGATCGGGGCGCTGCAGGCGGTCATCTGCCACACGCCCGGACCGGAGCTGCTGGCGGTCACGCCGACGAACCGGGAAGACTTCCTGTACGACGACATCATCGATCTGGAGCAGGCGCGCCGGGAGCATCATCGCTTCAAGGCGCTGCTCTCGCGCTTTGCTGAAGTATACGAAGTGCGGGATCTGCTGGAGGAAATCTTCGATCAGCCGGAAGTGCGGCCGTTCCTGATCGAGCGGGTGATGGACGTGGCGCGCTCGGAGCCTCTTGCGCGACACCTGATGGAGGTGCCGTCGGCTGACCTGGTGTCGCTGTTCATCGAAGGCCGGGCGGTGGAGGGCGGCTCACTCCAGCAGCTGCTGAACGTGCAGGCGTACGAGTTGCCGCCGTTGCCGAACCTGTTCTTCACGCGCGACGCGAGCATGGTGGTGGGCGACGGTGTGATCGTCGGCTCGATGCGCTACAACGTGCGCTGGACGGAAGAGATCCTGATGAAGGCGCTCTTCCAGTATCACCCGATGCTGGGCAACAGCGGTCTGATCTACGACGGCAGTGAAGAGCGTCGGGCCGGTTATACGATGGAGGGTGGTGACGTCCACATTCTACGGCATGACCTCGCGCTGATCGGGATGTCCGAGCGATCGAGTCCGGGTGCGTTCGACGCTCTGGCCGAGCAGCTCATGGCGAAGCAGGGCATAACCGACATTCTGGTTGTTGTGCTTCCGACCGACCGTGCGATGATCCACCTCGACATGATTTTCTCGATGATCGATCGTGATCATTGCGTGATATTCCCACCGAACTTCGTCGGACCGACGCGCAGTCCCGTACTGCATCTGCAGGAGGGCAAGGAGGGGATGCGCGAGATGCCGAACCTGTTTGCAGCGCTCCGCCAGCTCGGCCTGCCGCTCGAGCCGGTCTTCTGCGGTGGGTCGAAGCGCACGCTTCAGGAACGTGAGCAGTGGTCGAGCGGGTGCAACTTCGTCGCGGTACGGCCTGGTGTGATCCTGGGTTACTCGCGCAACGAGGCCACGTACGAGGAACTGGCCAGCGAGGCCGGTTACCGTATCGTCAGAGGGTTGGACTTCCTTACGGGCGATACGGAGGTCGAGGATGACGAAAAGGTCGCGCTGGTTTTCGACGGCGGTGAGCTGGTGCGGGGTGGTGGCGGTGGGCGCTGCATGACGCTGCCGGTGCGGCGCGACGAGGCGTGGTAAGGAACCGGCTGCAACTCGAGCTGCCCGGCCTCGTGGTGGACGCGAGCGACGCCGCGCGCACAGGCATCCGGATCCGCCTCGAGAAGATTCCGGTTCTCGAGCGCGTTGTCATTGCGCCGATCGATTGTGGCGGCTCGGCCCATGACGATGCACCGATACGATCGCTCGAATACGCCATCGTGGACGTCGAGACTACCGGCGGGTCGTGGGCGTACGGCCATCGCATCACGGAGATTGCCGCAGTGCGCGTTCGCGGTGACGGCACGATACTGGACGAGTATCGTTCGCTGGTGAATCCGGAACGGCCGATCCCTCCCTACATCACGGCACTCACGAACATTTCGTGGGACATGGTGCGTGATGCTCCGCGCTTCGCGGACGTGGCGCCGGATGTCGCGAGAGTGCTGGGGGGCGCGGTGTTCGTGGCGCACAACGCGTCGTTCGACTGGCGCTTCGTGACCGCGGAGCTGCAGCGCGCCGGTGTGCCCATGAGCGGTCGCACGCTGTGCACGGTGCGTATGGCACGCAAGCTCGTTCCGGAACTGCGCAGCCGATCCCTCGACGCATTGATCTACTTTTTCAACATACCCATCGAGGGGCGGCATCGTGCATACGGCGACGCTCGCGCGACTGCGCACCTCTTCAACCTGCTGCTCGACCGGCTCGATTCGCTCGAGGTCACCCGCTGGCACGAGTTGCAGCAGCTGCTCGCTCGGCGTGCCCGGCGCCGCAGGCGGCAGGCAAATCCACATTCTATCCCCGAGCCGGGTCCATGAAAGCCCCTCTCGTTCTCACCCGCAAGGTCGGCGACATCATGATTCATGCACTGGACGGCGGATCCCAGCTGCTGGATGGCGGTGCCATGTTCGGCGTCGTGCCGAAGCCGCTCTGGGAGAAGCGCATTGCCGCCGATGAGCGCAACCGCATCCCGCTCGCCATGCGCTGCCTCCTCGTCGAGACACCGGACGAACTGGTGCTGATCGACAACGGCGCCGGCAACAAGGAGAGCGGGAAGTTCACCGACATCTACGGGATCGACAACGCGGCATCCGACCCAGCGCGGTTTCCGACCCGCATCGAGGAGGCGCTCCATCACATCGGCTACAGTACCGATGACGTCGACATCATGCTCGACACGCACCTGCATTTCGATCATGCGGGAGGCAATACACGCCTTGCCGGGGATGGCGGCATCGTGCTGTCGTTCCCGCGTGCCCGGTATGTGGTGCAGCGCGGCGAGCTGGAGTGGTCACGATCACGCAACGAGCGCATTCAGGCGAGCTATCTCCCCCACAACATCGAGCCGGTGTCGGAAGCCGGGCGTTTCGATCTCGTGGACGGTGATGTCGAGATCGTGCCGGGCATACGTGTCCTGCGCACGCCAGGACACACACCGCACCACCAATCCGTGCTGATCACGTCGAAAGGTGAGACCGCCTGCTTCCTGGCGGATGTCATGCCCACGTCCGCGCACCTGCCGCTGCCCTGGATCATGGGCTATGACGTGGAGCCGCTCGTCACGCTGGAATCGAAGCGAGCGCTACTGGCCCGGGCCCGTGAGGAGGAATGGCTGCTCGTCTTCGAGCATGACCCCGTGGTGGCCTGGGGCCGGCTCGATCCGGCACAGACGAGGCCCGTGCTGGTTGTGGACAACGGAAACTGATTGCCGGTTCCTCCGCTCGGACGGTCCTCGTATTGGCCAGGGTGCGCGCCCTAGACTGACCGCGGCACCGCGGGTATTATTCCGGCCTGTGCGGGGGGGTGGCCCCGCACCAGCGCGCGGTTGGAGGTTGCGCGCACCTGAAATTGCCGGACCACGAGGTGAGCAAAATGAGCGATCCGCGCCATACCGCCGTCATTGTGAGCGGTGCGCGTACTCCGATAGGCCGATTTCTCGGCGGCCTGAGCCCGCTGACCGCACCGGCGCTGGGCGCGATAGCGATCCGGGCGGCCGTGGAGCGCGCGGACATCGATGCCGCCGATCTGCACGATGTGATCATGGGTCATGTCGTGACGGGCGGCGCCGGCCAGGCCCCAGCCAGGCAGGCTGCGCTGAAGGGGGGTATTCCCGAGAATGTGGGTGCCATGACGGTCAGCCGCGTTTGCGGCTCCGGGTTGCAGGCGGTGATGCTCGCAGCGCAGGCGATCCGGGCAGGCGACGCGGACGCCATGCTGGCGGGCGGAATGGAATCGATGTCGAACGCGCCGTTCTACCTGTTCGGGCACCGGGAGGGCGTGAAGTTCGGCAATCAGGAACTGGTGGACGGCCTGATTCACGATGGACTGTGGTGTTCATTCGAGTCGTGCCACATGGGTGGCCATGCGGAGTATACGGCGCACAAGGCGGGTGTGACGCGCGCCGATGCCGACGAGTTTTCCCTGGATTCGCATCGCAAGGCCATAGCGGCGATGGACAGCGGCGTATTCCGCGACGAGATCGTGCCGGTCGAGATTGCGAGTCGCAAGGGCGCAACGGTGATCGAAAGCGACGAGGCGCCGCGCCGCGACACGACCGCAGAGACGCTCAGTAAGCTGCGGCCGGCGTTCGCACAGTACGCGCCGAAGGAAGTGACCGATCCGATCGTGACGGCGGGCAACGCGCCCGGCCTGAACGATGGCGCCGCGGCGCTCGTCGTGACGAGCGAAGCGTACGCGAAGGCGCACGGTCTCTCGATCCAGGCGCGCATCAACGCGTACTCGAGTGGCGCGGTCGCGCCGCGTGAGCTCTTCTTCGCACCCGTCCGTGCCGTTCGGCGGGTGATGGAGAAGGAAGGGAAGCAGATCGGCGACTACGATCTGATCGAGGCGAACGAGGCGTTTGCCGTGCAGG
>JAGTUV010000365.1 GCA_018224305.1 Gemmatimonadota bacterium | reverse complement strand
GCCGCGATCCCGGGTGCGGCGTCCATTGTTGGCGGCGAGGTGCTGCATGAGGCGACCTGCGTTTCGAGCCGGCGGCCGGGCCGTCCCTTTCCTGTTCGTGCGGACCTGCTACAATTCCAATAGGCAGGCGCCGCCATGCGCGCGGCAGATCACACGCCATCGAGGCGACACCTCAGCGGGACCGGATGATGAGCTGGACCACCGAAGACAGCCGCGACCTCTACAACATCGAGGGGTGGGGCATCGGATATTTCGACATCAATGATCTCGGCCACGTCACGGTGCACCCGACCAAGGCAGCGGAGCACGGACTGGACCTGTACGAGATCGCGATGGACCTGGAGGCCCAGGGTGTCGGACTGCCGCTGCTGCTCCGCTTCTCCGACATCCTGCGCACCCGCATCGAGATGCTCACCGAGCGGTTCCGCACCGCCATCCAGGACTTCGACTACACGGGCGAGTACACGACTGTATACCCGATCAAGGTCAACCAGCAGCGCCACGTCGTCGAGGAGATTGTCGCGTTCGGACGAAAGTACAACGTCGGTCTCGAAGTGGGCAGCAAGCCGGAGCTCCAGGCGGTGCTGGCGCTGACGGAACGCGCGGATCACATGATCGTGTGCAACGGCTACAAGGACGAGGAGTACATCCGCCTCGCGCTGATGGGGCAGAAGCTGGGGCACACGGTACTGATCGTGCTCGAGAAGATCGGCGAGGTGGACACGCTGCTGAAGGTGGCGGACGAGATGGACGTCGTACCCACGGCCGGCGTCCGCGTCAAGCTGTCCGCGACGGGTGCCGGCCGCTGGTCGGAGACAGCCGGCGAGAAGAGCAAGTTCGGGCTGAACGCTGCCCAGCTCATGCGGGTGGTGGACAAGCTCCAGTCCGTGGACCGCACGGACATCCTGCGGATGATCCACTTCCACATCGGCTCGCAGATCCCCGACATCCGCAACATCAAGGCGGCGATGACGGAGGTATCGCGCTATTACGTGGAGATGCGGCAGCTGGGCGTGAACATCGAATACGTGGACGTGGGCGGCGGGCTGGGCGTGGACTACGAGGGCACGCGCTCGACGGCGGCAGCGTCCGTCAATTACTCCGTGCAGGAGTACGCCAATGACATCGTCTATTCGCTCGCCGAGGCGTGCCGCGAAGCAGAGCTGCCGATGCCGCACATCATCTCCGAGTCCGGACGTGCGCTGACGGCCCACCATGCGTTGCTGCTGATCAATGTCATCGACATCGAGACGCAGGTCGCGGATCCGCCGGCGGAGATCTCCGATGATGCCCACCCGATCATACATGACCTGTTCGCTACGCTGAACGATGTTTCGGAGCGCAGTCTCCGCGAAGTGTACCACGATACGCTGTTCGCGAAGGAGCAGGTACAGTCGCATTTCCACAGCGGCGTGCTGTCGCTGCGTGAGCGCGCCATCGCCGAACGACTGCAGGTCGCGCTGATGAACCGTATCGCTCAACTCGCCGGCACGGACGAAGAGGAGTACGGCGATATCCTGCCTGACATCAATGCCAATCTGACCGACCGCTACTTCTGCAATTTCTCGCTGTTCCAGTCGCTGCCGGACTCGTGGGCGATCGATCAGCTGTTCCCGATCATGCCCGTGCATCGCCTGAATGAGGAGCCGTCGCGACGCGGTACGCTGCAGGACGTGACGTGCGATTCCGACGGCAAGATCGACCGCTTCGTGGGCTGGCGCCGGCCGAAGCCGAATCTCGAGATGCATCCGCTCCGCGGCGAGGAGCCGTACGTGCTCGGCATTTTCCTGACGGGCGCCTACCAGGAGATTCTCGGGGACCTCCACAACCTGTTCGGCGATACCAACGCGGTCCACATCAAGCTGACCGACACGGGTTACGAGATCGAGGATCTCGTTCACGGCGATACGATCACCGAAGTTCTGAACTATGTGCAGTTCAACGCGCAGGACCTCATCACGACGTTCCGGCGCAAGGTCCAGAACGCCGAAGGCCTCGCCCGCATCGAGGCCAATGCATTCATTGCCGACTACATAGCAGGATTGAACGGATACACGTATCTGGAGGGCGAGTGATGACCCGGTATCGATACACGCGCGCGCGCACGCACCAGCCTGTTATGGCAATCCTCGCACTCGTACTATCGGGCTGCGCCAGTGCGCCGCCCGCCACTGCGGTCGCTGCTCCCGGACGGCCGTCCAACGATGTGCACTGGGCCCGCACGGCTGCGGAGCACCGGGGCATATTTCTGCAGACGTTCCGGGCGGCCACCGACCGTGTGCGTGATATTGCGGCGGAGCGCCCGCGGGGCACCTGGGCTGTAATTCTCGATGCCGATGAGACGGTGCTCGATAATTCGGAGTACCAGCGGCGCCTGGCCGAGCGACGCGAGCGTTTCGATGTGAACACGTGGAACAGCTGGGTGCGCGAAGTGACGGCCGACTCGCTACCGGGTGCCGCCGCTTTCATTCGCACGGTTCGCGAGTTTGGCGGCCGTGTCGCGATCGTGACGAACCGCGACGAGGAGGTGTGCGAGCCGACGCGGCAGAACCTGCAGCAGCTCGGAATCATCGTAGACGTCGTCCTGTGTCAGGCGCCAGGCGAGGCGGGCAAGAGCGCGCGGTTTGGTGCGGTGCGCGAGGGCACGACACCCGTCGCGCTGCCACCACTCGATGTTGTCATGTACGTGGGCGACAACATTCAGGATTTCCCGGACCGTACCCAGCAGATACGTGACGACATCGGCGCTTACGACAACTTCGGTCGTTCGTGGTTCCTTCTGCCCAACCCGATGTATGGATCATGGGAACGCAATCAGCCGCGCTGATGCCCCGAGACTCCGCTTGCGGTTGAGGCCGCCGTGAATATTAAAGACGCGCTGCAGCGACCGGCGCCGCCGGACAGCTGCATCATACTCTTGCCCACCAACGTCGCAGCGCGATCCAGCACGCTGCCAGCGCAAGTCCGATCCAGAGGAATCCCCAGACAGCGGTAGGTATGCCCGTCATCTCGGAAAGCATCCCCGCGTCGGAGCGGAGGTGCGGCCGCGAGATGATGTCGCTCCTGATGTCGAGCACTGCGTAGAGTGCGCTCGTCAGACCCAGCACGAGCAGGACGTTCGCGACGCCGCGCGGTGGCAGATACCTGGCGGATACGATCAGTGCGACGCCGAATGCCGCAGTGAACAGCAGGCCGAACATGTTTCGCACGAGCAGAATGGCCACGAGCAGCACGAACCCGCCCAGCAGACCCACGGCCCAGCGCGCCCGCTTTGCACGCATGCCGGCGAGCTCGATCAGCAGGAGGCCCCACAGCAGACTGCCGAGGTAGCCGGCCGAAAGTATGAGGAACGCGTTGCCGCCGAGCACATAGGTGGCGCCGCCCTGGTTCACGTTCAGCACGATGCGCTCGACCGCGCCGCCGGTCGCAAGCGCGGCCAGCGCGTGGCTGACCTCATGCAGCAGCACCACGAAGATCTTGAGCGGAAAGATGACGGGTGTGAACCACAGGAACCACAGAGCGACGTAGAACGCGGCTAAGCCGAGAACGAGGCGGGTCCTGCGCCGGGTGACAGGTTTCATGCGTAGTCCCTACGCCGGCCCATCCGGCCCCGTTTCGCGTGGTCGCGGACGGTGCCCGCTCATGCGGCCGCGCGGAGCGGCGCGCTGCTGCACCGCCGACGTGTTCCCCTCGAAGGGCTCCATGTGAATCGTCGCGTCGAGGACGAGCGGGACGTTCTCCACGATACGGCTGCGCACGCGGCCACCGATCACGTGGGCGTCGTGCAGCGTCAGGGCCGGGTCCGCCTGCACGTGGACAACCACGAAGTGGCCGACGCCGGCACGTCGTGCGACGACCTTCTCGATGTGGAGCACACCGTCCTCGCGCGCGGCCTCTTCGGCCACGCTCTCAAGCAATTCTGCATCCGGAGCACGGTCCATGAGATCGGCCAGGGCAGGACGGAGGAGCCGCACGCCGTTGAACGCAATGATACCCGAGGCCAGCAGCGCGGCGATGTCATCGGCGACTGCGTACCGCGGCCCGCCGATCAGGGCGATGCTGATGCCGAGGAAGGCGGCGACCGACGTGATCGCATCCGAGCGATGGTGCCACGCGTCCGCCTGCACGACTCCACTACCGAGGGCCTCACCTTCGCGGAGCACGAACCGGAACAGCGTCTCCTTGACCGCGATCACCGCCACGAGGACGATGAGAGTGAACGGCGCGGGCATGGACTGGGGCGTGGCAATGTGGCGGAGCACTTCCGTCGCGATGCCGACCGCCGCCGCCAGCAGCAGCAGTGCAACTGCTGCCGCTGCGACCGATTCGGCTTTGCCGTACCCGAAGTGGTAAGCCTCATCGGCCGAGCGGTCGGCGACATGAACGCCGCGCCACACGATGAGGCCCGAGAATATGTCGAGCGACGACTCGACGCCGTCCGCGATCAGAGCGTACGAATTGCCGAAGATGCCCGTTGCGATCTTCACTAGAACCAGTGCGGCATTGATCAGCAGCCCTGCCCGGGCCACCCGGATGCTGCGTCTCGCTCGCTCGCTGCTGCCCGGATTTCTCATCCTGTCGCCGCCATGTAAGTGACGCGAACAAGGTACCGCATCGAGGGCAGGAAATCAGCGGCCGCCTCGAGACTCGGCTTGCGGCCCGGGCGCGGCCTGTCCACAATCCCCCCATGAACGCATTCCTGCAGATCGCCGCGGACACCACGTCGGGCGTAGACGCGCCAAACGCGCTGCACACCCTGCCGCCCATGCTGCGGATCGCAGTCATTGCGCTCATTGCATTCGGCATGCACCTCATCGTGCGGGTGCTGCGATGGGCCAGCGAATGGGTGCTTTCCCCGGTCGATGGGCCGGGCAAGGCGCACGAGATCTTCGTCCGTCGCGAACCGAAGGTAGCCACACTGACCACGCTCGTGGTCAGCGCCCTGACGTTCACCATCTACTTCATTGCGTTCGGCCTCATCCTGTCCGAGCTCGGTGTCACGATCACCACATATTTCGCCTCGACCACGGTGATCGCGCTGGCGGTGGGCTTCGGCTCGCAGGGGCTGGTGCAGGACATCGTCATCGGCATCACGCTGGTTTTCTCCGATGCGTTCAATGTTGGTGACATCGTCGAGATCTCCGGCCAGGTCGGCCGTGTCGACCGGATCGGACTCCGCTTCACAACATTGACGAACTTCCTCGGTCAGACCGTTTACATCCCGAACCGCAACATCGGCGTGATCGGCCGCTATCGGCGCGGCGCCATTCGCGCGTTCGTCGACATCCAGCTCACACGCAGCGTGGATGAAACGCACATCATCGATACGGTGCACGCCATCGCCCGCGGGCTGAGGGCCCAGCAGCCGGCGATCCTGCTGTCGGACCCCGAGGTACTGGGGCCGTTCGACGCCGCGCCCGGCGACTGGCGCTTCATCCGCGTCAAGTTCCGGGTCTGGCCCGGGCAGGGTGCGTTCGTGGAGGGCGCGTTCCGGCAGCGCACCCTCGCCGCGCTCCGTCAGATCGACGCGGAATACGCAGACTGGATGATGACGGTGAGCTACAGGACGGCCCGGTGAAGGTTGACGATCAGGATTTGGAGCGTGTGCGCAGATGAACGAAGCCGGCTGGCGCGGGTGGAGGGCCGGCTGGCGCGAGTGAACGGCCGGCTGGCGCGGGTGGACGAGGCGATGGCCCCCACATGAACGAAGCGCGGCGGGTTTCCCCGCCGCGCTCGAGCCGGCCCTGCCGATCCGGCCTGCGTCGGGTAGGCGTCAGGCTGCGAGCCGCGCCTTCAACACAGTGCGCTGCGCCGCGGACAGCATCGGCGATTCCGTCAGCAGCGTCGCACGATCCACCAACTCCTGCGCGCTGCGGGCATCCTTCAATGCCACGGCCGCGTGTGCCGCATCGATGTACGCGTTGGCAGCATCGATGATTGCACCGCGTGCCATTGCATGAGCAGCGGCCTTCTCCATGTTCGCGCGCGCGCCCTGGAAGTCACCGATCCCCGCGCCGATACGGCCGGCATATACCAGGCAATCGTATGCGGCCGCGTCATCTGCGCCTCGCAGGTCGGCCGCCCGCTCGAGCAGTCGCACGGCCTTCCTCCACTGCTTCGGCTGCGAGAACAACGCCTCAGCACGGTCCTGAAGCTCCTTCGCCTTCTCCGGCTCCGGCACTGCTGCCGTCGCCACCACGTCACCGGATCCCTGCACAGCCAGAACCGGCGAAGCCGACAGCACGGTCAGCACTGCCAGGGTCATACTGATCTTCTTCGTATGCATCAGGTCCTCCTCGGGGTTGGCCACCGTCCGCCCACCTGCGGAGTGGCAGCGTCGTACTTGAAGGGTTGGACGTGCCCGGAGCCCGGATGGATTCAATGCAGGGACCAGCGACAGCGTTGGTGGGGCAGTATCCGGGGTCAGAGGGGCGAACGCCGGAGCGGACGAGGTCCGCATCTTGCCCCTGTCCTCCTGTTGCCGGGTACGAAGCGCCACTGGGCGCTTCGACAACTGACCGCGACAGGGAGCTTCCCGTGCGTCGATTTACTTCACTCGCCTCGATTCCGCTCGTTGCCGGACTCGCGTTCACTACGAGCTGTGCCACGAACCCCGTTACTGGTGAACGTCAGCTCGCCCTGATCTCCGAAGGACAGGAGATCCAGATGGGGCAGCAGGCTGCGGCGCAGGCGGAACAGTCGATCGGCCTGGTCGACGATCAGGCGCTCCAGAACTACGTGCACCGAATCGGGATCTCCATGGCGGAGCGGTCCGAGCGGCCGGAGCTGCCCTGGACGTTCCGCGTTGTCGACGACCCGACGCCCAATGCGTTCGCACTCCCGGGCGGCTACATCTTCATGACCCGCGGCATCCTCGGTCTCATGCGCACCGAAGCCGAGCTCGCATCCGTCCTCGGACACGAGATCGGCCACGTTACCGCCCGTCATTCCGTCACACTCATGAGCCGGGCGCAGATCGCGCAGCTCGGCCTGGGCATCGGTTCGATACTCGTGCCCCAGATCGCGCAGCTCGGGCAACTCGCCGGTGCCGGCCTCCAGCTGCTGTTCCTCAGCTACGGCCGAGACGCCGAGCGGCAGGCGGATGACCTGGGGTTCCGCTATGCACTGGAGCAGAACTACGACGTCCGCCAGATGGTCAACCTGTTTGCCCAGCTTCAGCGCGCCAGCGCGGCCGCCGGCCAGAGCCCGCTGCCCACCTGGCTCGCCAGTCACCCGTATCCGGAAGAGCGCATCAACCGGATTCAGCAGGCGCTCGCCGGCCTGAACTACGACTTCAGCTCAGCCCGCTCGAACATCGATGCGTACATGAATCGCATCGAAGGCCTCGTGTACGGCGAGAACCCGCGTGCGGGTTATTTCGAGAACAACCTCTTCCTGCATCCGGACCTCCGTTTCCGTATGCAGTTCCCGCAGGGCTGGCGCACACAGAACCTCGCACAGTCCGTGACGGCGGTCAGTTCGGAGCAGGATGCCATCATACAGCTGACGCTCGCGCAGGGTAACGAGACCCAGGCCGCCAACCAGTTCTTCGGTCAGCAGGGCCTCGCCTCGAGTCAGGTCGGCCGCACGACCATCAACGGATTCCCTGCCGTGACCGGCTACTTCCAGGCGCAGACGCAGGATGGGACCATTGGCGGAGTAGCGGCATTCATCGCGTTCGAGAATCG
>JAGTUV010000364.1 GCA_018224305.1 Gemmatimonadota bacterium | reverse complement strand
GCCCACGATCCGGTCGCGTCTGCTGCCCATGCGCGTGCTACCCCTGCCAACTGCCGAGCTCGAGCGGTTTCTCCAGGAGAATGCGGGCGCGTCGGCAGGCGACGCCCGCCGCGCCGCACGCCTCGCCCAGGGATCGATCGGCCGCGCCCTCGGGTTCCTCCCCGGGAAAAAGGACGCCGGCCCGCTCGAGGACATCCGCGCCGCGGCACGCGCTCTCCTCCAGGCCGCGCTCGCCGGCTCCGCCGCGCCTCGCATGAGCGCCGCTCTCGCCGAAAGCCCGGCCGGCGCACGCGGCGCATTCAGCGACACGCTCGAGGACCTCACCCTCTGGCTGCGTGACCTCGCCGCGGCCGCCACCGGTGCCGATGATGTGCTCATCAACGCCGATGCCGCCGACTGGCTGCGGTCGCTGGCCGCGGCACATCCCGGCGCGGCAGCGGGCGTGCCCGCGGCACTGCGCGAGGTGGAAGCGACGCTCCAGCTGACCCAGCTGAACATCAATCCGCAGCTCGCGCTGGCGGGATTGCTTCGAGCCCTGAACGGGCGCTTGACCGGCCGGAGCTGACCGCCCCCATGATCTGCCAGGCCGGTCCAGCACCGTGACCGACCCGCGGACCACAACCTCTAACATCCGGTCCGCCAGCGGGTTACATGGCCGCGTGACCGCCCCGCGTCCTGCTTCAGCGGCGTCCGGCCGCACCATGACTCTTCACCCCGCTACCGCTGCGGCGCTACATTGAGCGGGATGAGCAGTGATGCGGAGCCGCGGCTGACGCACCTGGCCGAGGACGGCCGGGCCCGAATGGTCGACGTGGGTGACAAGGCGGAGACCGAGAGGGTGGCGGTGGCGGAGGGCGTGCTGCGGATGCTCCCGGCGACGCTTTCGGCGTTGAACGCCGGGCGCACGCCGAAGGGCGATCCGCTGGCGGTAGCGCAGATTGCTGGAATCCAGGCGGCGAAGCGAACGTCGGATCTGATTCCGCTGTGTCATCCGCTGGCGCTGACGCAGGTGGATGTCCGGCTGGAGGCGGACGCAACGATTCCCGGAGTGCGGGCGGTGGCAACGGTTCGCGTGCGCGGTCGGACGGGGGTCGAGATGGAGGCGTTGACGGCGGTGAGCGTGTCACTGCTCACTGCATACGACATGCTGAAGGCGGTCGATCACGGCATGGTGGTGGAAGGCGTGCGCGTCCTCGCAAAGGAGGGCGGTCGCAGCGGCAGCGTGCGGGCCGCAGACGTCGATGACGGGAGGTCGTCGAGTGAGTGAATCGGAACCGAAACAGAGGGCCGGAGAGCGGCGGCATGTGTCGCCCGCGCCCGCTTCGGGATCGGAGCGCGTGTCGCAACAGCTGTTCGAATGGGAGACGCGGCACCGGGGAGGCCGGCGTCGCCTGCTCGCGGCATGGTGGCATGATTCGCGGCGGCTGATCGTCGCCGTCTCCATCGCGAGCGTCATGTTCATCCTCGGTGCCGCGGCCGCCCGCGAGCCGCAGCTGGAGGACACGAACGAAACGCTGGAATCCGAACTGCGCAAGACACGCAGCGCGCTGGTAGCGCGGCAGGGCGAGCTCGAACTCGCGCGGCTGGAGCTCACTCGCCTGAGCCGCATCGTTGACCAGTCGGCTGAGTACCGCATCCCGGCGGACCTGGCGACGTCGATCTACGACATCGCGCTGACGGAAGGGATCGATCCCGCTCTGGCGTTCTCGCTGATCCGTGTCGAGAGCGGCTTCACACGACGCGCGGTGTCATCGGCCGGCGCCATCGGCTACACGCAGGTGATGCCGAGCACGGCGTTCTGGTTGCAGCCCGGTCTGGGCCGCGACGATCTGTTCGAGCGGGACACCAACCTGCGCCTCGGCTTCCGCTACCTGCGAATGATGATCGAGCAGTATGACGGCGATCTGCATCTCGCTCTGCTCGCATACAACCGGGGGCCGGGCCGTGTCGATGAGATCCTGCGCGCGGGCGGCGATCCGTCCAACGGATATTCGCTGAACGTACGTACCGGTCTGCCGCGAACGATGACCAGCGCGTTCCGTCTGCGCGGCGACTGACGATCAGCGCAACAGTACTGCAGTTCTGCATGGGCTCGGTGCCGATCGCGCGTCTCACGAACACCAGGTGTCATCGAATGGATGAAGGGGCGGGCCACCCGGTGTGGTCCGCCCCTTCGCTTTGTCGTGAGCCGTCGTGTCAGCCGTCGCTCGACTGCTTCTCGCGAGCCGCCTGACGCTCGCGCGCGGCCGCTGCCGGGTCGTCGATCTCTTCCACTTCCGTCTCGACCACACCGACGATCTCGCCGTCCCCGAATTCCACGAGGAATCCCTCGCGCGAGTCCGCACTGTTATCCGGTCCCCACCGCCCCACCACCTCGCCGACCTGTCCGGCGTAGCGCTTCGACTGCTCGTACTCGGGCCTGGCTACCCTGATCCAGTGCATTGCGACTCCTCGCTGATGTTCGCGGTCGCACAATGCAGGAGCCGCGCCACGGTTCCATCCGCAGCGCGGCTCATGTGTCCGTCAAGAACCTGTCACCGCGTCAGGCGCTCACACGCAGTCTCTGACCGGGCATGATGCGACTGCCGTTTATGCCGTTCCAGCTTCGTATCTGACGGACGGTGACACCATAGCGCTTCGCGATGACCGTGAGGTTCTCACCGCGCGCCACGCGATGGAAGCGATCCGCAGCCGGTGCTGCACTCGCCGTCGCGGACGCGCCGGGGACCCTGACCAGCTGTCCGACCCGCAGTCGGCGCGGATCCATGTTGCCATTTGCACTGCGCAATGCGCTCACCGCGACGCCGTAGCGCTTCGCGATGTGTG
>JAGTUV010000363.1 GCA_018224305.1 Gemmatimonadota bacterium | reverse complement strand
CCGGACAGCGGCAGGCGGCATTCGCCTGACGTGCCGGAATGCAGCGCCAGTGATCCCGCTGCAAAGGACGGCCGCACCTGACCCAGACCTGCGTCGCTTCGCTGTGAAATGAACGTGCCCACACCATCGACCACCATCCACCTGCGGTCGTACCTGAGCCCGAAACCATCGAGCTGCCATACGCCCACGGAGATGCCGGCCGCACCCTTCAAAGGGTAGACGTTGAGTTGCGTGATGCGCATGGGCCTGGGACCTACGACCCGGTCGTGATTACGTCCCGTGGTGCAGTCGGCGGAAGGCCGGCGGCCTGCGACGCCGACTCGATCTGGTCGAGCGCGTCCTGCACGGCACGCACGTTCGCCTCGATCACATCGCCATCGGAGGCGTCACCCGCCAGATGACGCATCAGCTCCCGCAGCTGCATGCCCGCGCGCTCCACGGCCTGTGCGAGCTGCTGTCCCGGGCCTGCAGCGCCGTCCGTGCCGTAAAACTGGCGCAGCGGATCGTAGCGTCGTGAATACAGTTCCTGCACGGTGTACAATGCCTCGCCGCGATCCACACCGGCTGATGCGGCCACGGTATCGAGACCCGTTCGGATGTCGCGGACCCAGTCGGCGTGCCCGCCGGCCGGCGCGCCGGCGATCAGGGCGGCGATGTCCGGTGCCGCCACCGAGTCCGCGACAGCCTGGTTCGCTGTTCGCGCAGCTTCCATATGCGCCGACACATCTTCGGGGATCTCGTCCGCGCATCCGACCGACACCAGCATTACCGCCAGCCACATTCGTCTCATGCCGCCTCCTCGATGTGCGACCCTGTGCTGGAAGGCCGCATGTCGCAGCGCCCGCGGCACCGCACCCGCAGAATGCGGGAGCCGACCTCGCGGCGCAACGTCCGGACCCGGGACCGCATGATTTCCGCCGCCGCCCGAAGGGAGTCGCCCCACGCAGAATCCGCAGATCACCCGACATCCGCGGATTGCCCGCCAACTAGATTTTCGTTGTGAATGGCACATTTCAGACCCGGAGCATCATCGCAGAGGCGGCTATGGAAGTTGCGACACAACCCGGCCGGACACTCGCGTCACTCTCGCCGGGCGATTCCGGGATCGTCGAATCGTTCGTCTTCGGATCATTGCGGACCCTCTGCGGTGATCTCGGGATCCGGCAGGGCGAGACCGTGCGCTGCCGGGCCGGCACCGCCGGCGTGCTGATCCTGGACACGCAGGACGGCCACATCGTATCGGTCGCGCGCGACTGGGCACGCTTCATCCGCCTCGAATCCGCCCGCGCCACCTGAGTCCGGTTCGCGGCCGTGCGCTCACGTCACGCGCGCCAATGGTATCGTAAAGAGAAACGTGGCTCCCGAGCCGGGTGTGCTTTCGAGCCAGATGCGTCCTCCATGGGCCTCGACGATGCCGTGCGCGATCGCGAGACCGAGCCCCAGCCCCTTCCGGGTGCCCTTCGCCGCCTGCCAGAAGCGCTCGAATACGTGGCGCTGCTGCTCCAGTGGTACGCCCTGCCCCGTGTCGCTCACGCTGAACAGCATGACGCCGGCCGCATCGCGTGCCGCCAGGCGCACGCTGCCGCCCGGCTCGGTGAACTTGACGGCGTTGCTGACCAGGTTCGAGAGCACCTGCGTGAGGCGACGGGCATCGGCCTCGATCGAGGGCAGCGATTCTGCCACGTCCACAGCCAGCGATATGGAGCGTCCGTCGGCGATCGGCCGGAATACGTCGATCACACCGCAAACCACATCAGCGGCGTTGACCGTCTCCAGATCCAGACTGATGGGGCCGCGCTCGAGCCGCTTCGCGTCCAGCAGATCGTTGATCAGGTTCTCCATCTGCACGACGGACTGACGGATGTGCTCCAGGTGCTGCCAGCTGGTCGAACCGTACTCGGACTCCGGGCGCGTGCGCAGCAGCAGCGATGTCCCGATGCGAATGGCGCTGAGCGGATTGCCGAGGTCGTGCGAGACCACCGCGAGCAGGTCGTCACGCGCGCGTACTGCCGCCTGCGCATCACCATAGAGTCGGGCGTTGTCAACGGCCATGCCGGCGATTACGGCGAGGTCCTGCGCCAGAGACAACTCATCCGTCCCGTACCGGTGCTCACTCCTGGAGAAGAAACCCATCGCGCCCGACGTACGACCTCGCGTGACGAGAGGTACCATCATCAGTGACCCCATGCCCAGCGTGTGATAGATCTGATGCTGTCGATCGTCCGCGGACAACGCGGCCACGAATGCTGCATCGATTTCCCGCATGATCTCGGGCTCACCCGTCTCCAGCACGGTGAACACCGGGTGCGGGGTGCGCGGGTCGAGGGGATAGTTGAGCAGCTCCGTCAGGATTTCCCGCTGCGCCGGGTCGGCGTGCGCGATCTCGAGCCGGCGGGCGGTGCCATCGGCGTCACGGATGTAGACGACCGACCAGTCCGCCAGTTCCGGCACCGTGAGCTCCGCCAGACTGGCGAGTGTCGTCTCATAGTCGAGCGATGAGGCCAGGATCGCTCCGGCCTGCGCGAGGAATCGCTGGCCCCGTTCGACGCGCTTTCGTTCCGTGATGTCGCGCAGCACTACGGTGAACAACGGCGTACCGGACAGGTCCAGCTTCGAAATCGATGCTTCGGCGGGAAACTCGATTCCGTTGCTCCGCAGGCCCATGATCTCCTGCCGTTCGCCCATCCGCCGCGCTGCGACCGGGGCGCGGGCGAAGTTGCGCATGTGCTGGCCGTGCGCGCCGCGCAGCCGTTCCGGCAGCAGCATATCGAGCGGCTGACCGAGCACATCATCCCGGCGATGTCCGAAGATCGCCTCCGCTCCCTGATTGAACAGCGTGATCTGGAAGTTCTCATCGACACTGATGATCGCGTCGGACGCGATGGCGATGATACCCGCGAAGCGTGCCTCGCTCGCGCGCAGTGCCCGTTCGGCCCAGCGCGCCTCCGTTACGTCGCGACCCTCGACGATGATGAAGGCTCCAGCACCGCGATCGTCGCGGACGGGCGTGATGGACAGGTCGAGCACCACGGGCGAGGCATGCACACCCGGCAGATCGACCTCCCGATGCACGACCTCACCGGCAGCTGCGCGCGAGACATCCTCCCGCACCTCTGCGCGCGTCGCGTCGTCCGCCCACCATCCGCACTCGTGCAGCAGCAGTCCCACGACCTGTTCCGCGGTCAGGCCTCCTGCATCCAGTGCCGCGCGATTCACGTCCACGACGCGGCCGTCCTGGTCCAGCACCGCCACGAAGTGGAATGCCTGCTCGAATGCAGCACGCAGCCGAAGTGGCGCAACGTGCTCGTCCCCGGATGCGTGAGGGAGTTCCGCGTCGGAGTCGCCGGTCGGTGAACTGTGCGGGTCGGACAACGCTCAGTCGCGCGGCTTCAGCAGACCCGTGTTCAGGGCGAACCGGACCAGCTCGGAACGGTGATGCAGCGAGAGTTTTTCCATGATCCTCGAGCGGTACGTATCGACGGTCTTCGGCGAGATGAAGAGCTTCGCTCCGATCTCGCTCGAGCTGAACCCCTCAGCCGTCATGGCCAGGACATCGCGCTCACGGTCGGTCAGCTTCGCGAGCGGGTCCGGCTGGTCATCCTCGCCTTTTACCCGGAATCCCTGCAGCAGCAGCTTGGCGGCGTTCGGATACAGAAACACCTCGTCGCGTGCAACCGTGCGGATGGCATTCGTCAGATCCTCGTCCGCGCTCGTCTTCTTCACGTAGCCGCTGCCACCCGCCTCCAGCACGGGCAGCAGGTATTCCTCCTCGCTGTGCATTGTGAGCACGAGCACCCTGCACTTCGTGTCCGTCGTCAGCCGCTTCGTCGCCTCGAGGCCGCCCATTCCCGGCATGGACAGATCCATCACCACCACGTCCGGGTTCAGCTGCTGCGCCATTTCCAGCGCCTCCTCACCCGTTGACGCCTCACCCACCACGCGGAAGTCACGCTCCGTCTCGAGTAGCGCTTTCAAGCCCGCGCGCAGGACCAGGTGGTCGTCCGTCAGCAGGATGCGAATGGTTTCAGACATGGCGCGCCGTCTCCACAGTGGGGATGGTGACCCGGACACGTGTGCCGCCACCGGGCGTACTCTCGATCTCTACCGTGCCGCCGAGGTAGGCACCACGTTCCTGCATGCCGAACAGGCCGAGCCCGCCGCGCGCCATCTCGGCCGCGACCGCGAAGCCGCGGCCGGTGTCGCTGATCACGGTCTGCACGGTGCCATTGGCCACGTCCAGGTCGACACGCGCCGATCGGGCGCCCGAATGCCGCGCGACGTTCGAAAGAGCTTCCTGCACGATGCGGTACAGCGCCAGCTCCGCGTCGGGCGAAAGCATGCCGTCGGTGGCGACGATATCCGTGTCGATTCGCAGGCCATTCGCTTCCGCGACGCTGCGCGCGTACGACTCAATAGCCGGTGACAGGCCCAGCATGTCAAGCGCGGGGGGTCTCAGGCCCTGCGCGATGCGCCTGATTTCTTCGGTCGCCGCCCCTATGTCGGTGCTGATGCTCTCGAGCGCATCCTGCCGGGTTTCACCCTCCGCTGCGCGCGCAACACGCAGCCGCACACGCAGCGCCGCGAGCGTCTGCGCGATCCCGTCATGCAGTTCCTGCGCGATCCGGCGGCGCTCTTCCTCCTGTGCGGTCAGTGCTCGCACCGCCACGTCCCGCAGGCGGCTGCGGTACGCCTCCGCGCTGTCCAGCATCATATTGAACATGGTCGCCAGCCGCTCGATATCGCGGTCGGCGAGGTCCGATTCGGGGACGCGCGCAGACAGGTCCCCCTCCTGCACGCGCGCCGCCGTCTCCTCCAGGCGCTTCAACGGTATCAGTGCGAGGCGCAGGATGAGCGCGTTCACGATGATGCTGATGATCACGGCTGCGCCCAGCAGCATCGCGATACTGGTGTTCTCCCGGGCTGCGGCCACACTCGCGGTGGCCACGCTGGCGACCGTCACGAGCGCCACGAGTACCGCGTTCGCCACAAGGATCTTGTAGAACAGCGGAAACCGCAGCAGGGAGCGGGTCACCCCTCGGGTACGTCCGCGTGCGGGACCTCCACCCTGCGGCAGGGCCGTGCGCGTAGACGGGCGGCTGTGCGTGTTGCCGGAATTGGTGGCCAGGGTTCGGTGCGCTGGTGTCGGGGTGGCATGCCGGAGAGCCGCACCGGCCATCCCGGCTGTGCGGCTCGTTAGCGGATCCAATGTATAGCGTCCCGCTTCCGGCGTCTGTGGGGCGCCGGAGGCACTTGTGTCGGGACTTCCCCCACGGGAAGCGGACCTGGAACCCATTCTGCGTTTTGGCCGGTCCACCCATGCTCGACGCCCCCGGGCAATGGCGCCAGGCGGCGTCACGTCGTGGAAAGGCTTCGCGTATGGAGGCGTCCGGACGCTGCCCTGCGCGGCGCCCAGGACACCTCGCTGACTGGATGGGCCAAAACGCAGAATGGGTTCCAGGTCCGCAGCCGGCCGCGGCGTTTCCGCCACCGCCCATGCGCCGCTCGTCCCGCACCCGATTGTGGAGCCCCGCATGCGGAGGTAGTGTGTTGCCAGTCCCAGCCGCAAAAACTCCAGGAGGAAGCATGCGCCGACCCGTACTGCGCCCCGCATTGGCTTATCCACGTATGGTCATGTCCGTCGCGCTGGCCGCGGCGCTGTCAGCGAGCCCCGTGGCAGCCCAGGACACGCCAGTCGCGGCGCCACAGGACGTCGAGTCGGTGGACGCCATCATCGCAGCGCTCTACGACGTGATCTCCGGACCCGCGGGCCAGAAGCGCGACTGGCAGCGTTTCCACTCCCTGTTCATCGAGGGCGCGCGTCTGATCCCGACAGCCCGCTCGCAGCAGGGTGAGGTTCGACACCGCGTGATGACGCCGGAGGAGTACGCCAGCACGAGCGGCCCGGTCCTGGAGGAGCGCGGCTTCTTCGAGAACGAGATCGGCCGCGCCACCGAGCAGTTCGGCAACATCACACACGTGTTCAGCGCCTATGATTCGAAGCGCACCGAGGCTGATCCGGCGCCGTTCGCCCGCGGGATCAACAGCATTCAGCTACTCCACGACGGCACGCGCTGGTGGGTCGTCAGCATTTTCTGGGATTCCGAGCGTCCGGACAATCCGATTCCCGAGCGCTACCTCCACACGGGCCACGACTCGTGACGCGGTGGCTGGGTGTGTCCACGGGGCACCGCTCGTGACGCGGTGGCTGGGTGTTTCCACGGGGCACCGCTCGTGACGCGGTGGCTGGGTGTTTCCACGGGGCACCACTCGTGACGCGGTGGCTGGGTGTTGCCGTCGCCACGGCGCTCTGCTGCGCCTCTGACGCGTCCGCCCAGGCGCAGGAGGGTGTCACTCCCCCGATCGACACGGCACACGCCGGCCAGTCTGTATACCACGGCCGGGAAGGCCAGCTCGACGTTGCCCTGCCCCGGATTGATGCAGACATCCGCGTGGATGGCATTCTCGACGAGGACGCATGGAGCCGCGCGGCGCTGCTCACGGGCTTCTCGCAATTTTCCCCCGTGGACCGGCTCCCGGCGGAAGACTCCACCGAGGTGCTCGTCTTCTACAGCGAGGATGCGATCCATTTCGGTATCCGCGCATTCGAGCCGCACGGCACCGTGAATGCCACACTCGCCGACCGCGACCGCATCGGCGGCGACGACAACATCCAGATCATACTCGACACGTTCAACGACCGCCGCCGCGCCCTGGTGTTCATGGTCAATCCGCACGGCGTCCAGGGCGATGGCACGTTCGCCGATGGCAGCAACGTGGACATGAACCCCGACTTCATCTTCGAGTCGAAGGGGCGCATCACGCCGTACGGCTACGAGATCGAAGTGAAAATTCCGTTCAAGAGCATCCGCTACCAGCCGGCGGACGTGCAGGACTGGGGCATCAATATCCTGCGACGCGTGCAGCACTCGGGGCACGAGCAGACGTGGACGCCCGTCGAGCGCAGCCTTCCATCGTTCCTCGCGCAGAGCGGCACATTCACGGGAATGGCCGGCCTCCGCCGCGGCCTCGTGCTCGACATCAACCCCGTCATGACCGCGCGCGCGCTCGGTGCTGCGACCTCACCCACCGATCCCGCGTGGCGATATCAGCGCGAGGATCCCGAGTTCGGTGGCAACGTGCGTTGGGGCGTGACCGCGAACCTCACGATGAACGGCACGATCAACCCGGATTTCTCGCAAGTCGAGGCGGATGTCGGTCAGGTCTCATACGACCCGCGCGCGGCGCTGTTCTTCCCCGAAAAGCGCCCGTTCTTCCTCGACGGCAGCGAAAACTTCGCCACTCCGAACCAGCTGATCTACACCCGCGCAATCAGCTCGCCCGAGGCGGCCGTGAAGTTCAACGGCAAGGTCGGCGGCCTGAACCTGGGCGTACTCAGCGCGGTGGACGACCGCTCACTCTCCGCATCGGGTGACGACCATCCGGTCTTCAACATCGTACGCATGCGGCGCGACCTCGGATCACAGTCGAACGCCGGCATCGTATACACGGACCGTATAGATGGCGATGATTACAACCGCGTCGCCGGCGTGGACACGCGGATGATGCTCGGTCGGTATGTACTCAACGGGCAGATCGCGAGCAGCTTCACGTCGAGTGCAGGCGAAACATCTCACTGGCGTCCGCTCTTCGATGTCTCGCTCAATCGGCCCGGCCGGGACTGGGGTTTCAATACGTTCATCAGGGGGTTCCACCCGGAATTCGTCGCCGGCAGCGGGTTTCTCTCCCGCACGGGCATCGCGCGGGCATACTTCTCGCCGCGTCGCAGCTTCTTCCCGCAGAACAGCATCATCGAGACATTCTCGACATCGCTGATCCTGGATGGCACCTGGGACTGGCAACGCTTCCGGCGCGGAACGGAGCCGAACGACATCAAGGTGAACACGAGCACGAACTTCTCGCTGCGCGGCGGCTGGCACACGACAGTCTACACGTGGCTCGAGTCGTTCATGTACCCGGCCAATCTCTACACGAACTATTACATCGAACGCCGCACTGACGCTGGCGCGGTGCTGGACACCGTGGCCTATACGGGCACGCACCGCCTTCCCAACTACGGCCTGATGCTCTCCCTGAGGACGCCGCAGTTCCAGACGTTCTCCGGCAGCGCCGAGATCCTGGCCGGGCACGACGACAACTTCGACGAGTGGTCATCCGCCTGGGTTTATTTTGCGACACTGAACGGGGACTGGCGTCCGACGGACAAGGTTCGCGTGAATGCGCGCTACCTCGAACAGCGGTTTCATCGCGTGACCGACGGCTCGCTCGTCCGCCTGCGCATGATCCCGCGCTTGAAGGTCGAGTACCAGATCGCTCGACCCGTCTTTCTGCGCTTCGTCGGCCAGTATGACGCCACCCGGATCGCCGAACTGCGCGACGACTCGCGCACGAACGACCCGATCCTCATTCGCCGCCCCGACGGCACGTTCCGCCGTGCTGACGCCGTGCAGCGCAGTGGATTCCGCGCCGACTGGCTGTTCTCCTACCAGCCCAACCCCGGCACCGTCCTCTTCGCCGGCTACGGTACCAGCCTCAACGGTGCGGCGTTCTTCGAGCCGCGCGACATGGAACGGACGAGTGACGGGTTCTTCGTGAAGGTGAGCTACCTGTTCCGGATGTGAGACGTGGGGGACGGGGGATTACTTCCCCGCCCGCACGAAGGACCGGAGCAACTCGGCCATTCTCACATCGAATGGATCACCGGACGGATCATCATCCGCCACGTCGTAGTTCTGCTGCGGCGTCTCGAGGATGAGCGGGATCCCTCGCGTACGGCGATCCTGGAGCAGCCAGTCGAACGGCGCGATACCGATGCGCCCCTCGCCCAGCAGCGTGTGGCGATCACGGTTCGAGCCGAGCTCGCCTTCGCTGTCGTTCAGGTGAAAGAACGATGGCGGCTCACCGGTCGCCTCCTCGAACTCGTCGAGGATCTCCCTGAACCGTTCCGGCGAGGTGTGGATGTCGTAGCCTGACGCGAACAGGTGGCAGGTATCGAGGCCGTAGCCGGTGCGCCCGCGCAGCGCATTCGGGATATGCGACAGAATATCCGCCACTTCCGCCGCGGTGCGGCCGAGCGTTTTTCCTGCACCGGCGGTGTTCTCCACCAGCAGACGCGTGGGGCCGTCGTGGGCCTCGACAGCCTCGACCATCGCCTTCGCGACACGCTCCGCGGCCGCCTTCGGATCGCCATCGCTCGCCGATCCGGGATGGAAGCACACACCGCCGACACCGAGTGTGGTCGAGCGTTCCATCTCCTTCTTCAACCCGCCAGCTGCGCGCGCCCACTTGTCGGGCTCCGCCGTCGCGACCGAGAGCACGTATGCTGCGTGTACGACGACGTGTTCAGCCGCGATGCCCGTCTCAGCGAGGGCCGCGCGGAAACGCTCGACCCGCTCCGGCCGGATCGATGACTTGTCGCCGTAGAACTTCGGGATCGCGGTGAACAGCTGGAGCGTGGACAGGCCCGCGTTCGCAGCACGACGCACGGCCATGTCGATGCCGCCGTTGTCCACGGTGTGCGAGCCGAAAATGTAACCATCCGTGGCCTTGCGCGGCATCGCTCAGCCCTGGCGCGGAGTGTTCGCCTCGATGTTCAACTCGATGCGAACCTCATCGCCAACGACCTGGATCGCCTCCTGGAGCCGGTTCCATTGCAGACCGTAGTCGAAACGATTGATGCGCAGCGTCCCCTCCGCGCCGAGCCGCTTGCGCCCACTCTCCGACGTGATCGGTCCGGCCACCTCGAACGGGATGCTCACTTCCTTCGTGACATCGCGGATCGTCAGATCACCGATCAGCACCAGGCCCCCGTCCGCCGCACGCGCGATCCGGCTGCTCACGAACGTCAATGCGGGGAAGGTTTCCGCCTCGAAGAAGTCCCCGCTCCGCAGATGGTCGTCCCGCCGCTGGTTGCTCGTGTCGATGCTTCCCGTCTCCACCGTGACGCTCACCGTCGACAGTGTCACGTCCGTCTCGTTCAGCATGATGTGCCCGCTGAACCGCGTGAACTTGCCTTTCACGTTCGTCACGCCGAGGTGGCGCACCGTGAACCCGACATAACTGTGACCCTGATCGATGTCGAAACGGACGGGATCCGGACGTCCTGCCGCCGTGAGCGACAGCCCCAGCACCGCAACGATACCCAGCTTCATTAAACGCATGTATCCGTCCTCTCCGGTCTGATTGAATTACGCACTACCACGTGTTCTGTATCGCCGCTCTACCGTCGCTCGCGCGACAGCGACCGGTAATACTCCTCGACCAGCTTGCGGAAGCCTTCCGGCACCTCGTCCGTACCGGAGAGAAACAGCCGCTCGCGTGCAGCACCCAGCACATCGCGCCGCAGACCGAACTCGTACTGCTTCAGGTTGTCCACCACCTGATCCTGCAGCCGACGCAGGTTCTCACCGTCGCCCCAGATGCCGTCATCGCCGAGCGAGCGGAGCCCGCGGATCACGTCATCGAGTTGAGCCACGTCGCGGCCCTCGCGTGCCAGCTGCTGACGCAGAGCCTGCGCCTCCGCCAGGCGCTCGCGGACCTCTCCGCGCAACTGACGCGCGTCGTCGCCAGCCACACCCCGCGTCCCGAAACCGCCGCGCGTGCCGCCGCCGCCGGCATTCATCTCGCCACCCTGCTGACCCTGCTGACCCTGCTGACCCTGCTGACCCTGCTGTCCCTGCTGTCCCTGTTGACCCTGCTGTCCCTGCTGTCCCTGCTGTCCCTGCTGTCCCTGCTGTCCCTGCTGTCCCTGCTGTCCCTGCTGTCCCTGCT
>JAGTUV010000362.1 GCA_018224305.1 Gemmatimonadota bacterium | reverse complement strand
GGCAGTCGCGGCCGGAAATAGGAGACGAGTTCGTTGACGACCTCCGCCGCGGCGATGCGCTCGAGCGCGGGCGGCTTCCCAATGAGCTCGAAGCGGCGCGATACGCGCTCCAGCCGCTCGACATCCGCCTGCATCACGCGGCCGATGTGGTCCGTGTCGGCCATCACCGAGCGCTCGTCCGCGGTCAGCTGCAGCACTTCGACCCAGCCGGCGAGCGATGACAGCGGCGTTCCCATCTGGTGCGCCAGCTCGCGCGCCATCGCCGACCACAGCCGCTCGCGGTGCGCACGCATGTCCGCACGCATGACCACGAGCGCCACGACGATCAGCAGTGCGCCTGCTCCGACCTGCAGCCATGGGATGAAGCGGAGCCCGGAGAGCACGGGCGGGTCTCCGAACACCATGTGGCCGCCGCCCTGCACGGGCGCGCGGTTGCGCGGCCTTTTCGCGCCGAGTTCCTGTGCGTATTCGCGCACCTCGGCCAGGCCGTCGGACGTCGTCATGTCCGCGTCGAACGGCAGATTGTTCACGTACGCCGGGTCGCCGTCCGCGTTGTAAACTATGATCGGCACCTGGAGGTTCTCGAGCTGTGCCTGCATCGCGCGCAACGCTTCCAGCGGACCACCCTGGATGTCACCGGCCAGGCCGCGCTGCACGATGGAGTACACCTGCGAATGGATGGCGGCCTCACGCCGGATCTCGCGCACCAGGTACTGCGTGTAGATGAGGTAGGAGCCAAGCAGGAGGAGTGAAACGACGGCCAGCGCTGCCGGCCAGGAGCGGCGGTTCATGCGCCGCCGCTCAGACCGTGATCCGGTCCGTACCCATATACTGCGCGACGGCGTCCGGCAGTTGGATGCTTCCGTCCGCCTGCTGGTACGTCTCGAGCAGTGCGATCAGCGTGCGCGGCATCCCCATCGCCGATCCGTTGAGCGTGTGCACGAACTCGGGCTTCGAGCCGGGGGCCGGCCGGAACCGGATGTTCGCGCGGCGTGCCTGATAGTCATTGTAGAGGGAGCAGCTCGACACCTCGAGCCACCGACCGACACCGGGTGCCCATACCTCGAGGTCATATGTCTGCGCGTTGGCGAAGCCGAGGTCGCCGCCCGCGAGCAGCAGCACGCGGTAACGCAGCCCCAGCCTTCGCAGCACGGACTCGGCGTGCGAGGTCAGCACGTCGAGCGCAGCGCGGCTGCTGTCCGGCCGCTCGAAGCGCATCAGTTCCACCTTGTCGAACTGATGCAGACGCAGCAGGCCGCGCGTGTCCTTGCCGTGCGCGCCGGCCTCACGACGGAAACATGGCGTGTAGGCCACGTAGTGCTTCGGGAGGTCGTCACCATCCAGCAGCTCGCCCGCATGGATGTTGGTGACCGGCACCTCGGCCGTCGGAATCAGATAGAGGTTGTCGCCGGCGATGTGGTACATGTCGTCGGCAAACTTCGGCAGATGGCCGGTGCCCAGGGCTGCAGCCTCGTTCACGACGAACGGCGGCGATACCTCGGTATAGCCATGCTCGTTCACGTGCATGTCGAGCATCAGGTTGATCAGTGCACGCTCGAGCCGCGCGCCCGACCCGACATAGAGGGGAAAGCCGCTGCCGGCGATCTTAGTGCCCCGCGGCAGATCGATGATGCCGAGGCGCTCGCCGAGGTCCCAGTGCGGCTGCGGCGCGAAATCGTACTCCGGCGTCTCACCCCACTCGCGCACGAGCACGTTCGCGTCCTCACCACCAGCCGGCACCTGCGTCTCGGGCAGGTTGGGGATGTTGAGCAGCAGGTCGCGCACGCTGTTCTCCACATCGGCGCACTGCGACTCCAGTGTGCCCATGCGCTCGCCCAGCTCGCGCATCTCCAGGATCAGCGGCTCCGCCTGCTCGTGCTGACCGGTCTGCTTCAGGCGCCCGACCTGCGGCGATACTTCATTGCGCCGCGCCCGCAGGTTGTCCACTTCGCCGATCAATGAGCGACGGCGCTCGTCCAATTGCAGCAGCTGATCGACCGCCGTCGTATACTCCGCCCGGCCACGCACGCTCAAGCGGTCGCGCACGAGATCCGGATCGTCCCGGATCTGCTTCAGATCCAGCATGTCACTCCTCGGGCGGCACGAACGAACGATTGTCGCAGTACGGATTGACTACGATCTCGAAGCGCAACGTGCCTGCCGCCTCGTCGATCGTGACAGGACGAAGCTTGCCGTACCGATACCCGCTCGACGCACCGCCGCACGACGCACGCCGCGAGCGTATGATATAGACGTCACCCAGCCGCACCGGTACCGGTTCGACCGTATACGACGCCGTGTCGCGCGGCGCCTGTGTCACATCGGCCAGCAGCGCTCCCGACACCACGCCGATGCGCGAGCGCGATTCGAGACCGGGGAACGCCGATGCCGGAACCAGGGCGAGCCCGCCGGCCCCGTCCGTGAGCGCGATGTCCCAGTTCCCCGTGACACCGGGCGCCTCCAGCGGCAGCACCGCCACCGGCACACTCGTGATATCGAGCGCACTCGCCCGACCGATGTATTCTGCCCGCGATGCACTGTATACCAGAACCGTGTCCGGCGTGGCGTTCCACATCGCCGGTCCGAACGGATCGTCACACGCCGCAACAATCAACACTGTCAGAGGAATCAGCCGCTTCAGCCTGTTCACGAGCCCGCCCATCATTCTGCAATTCATGAGGTATCCCGGAACCGCGAACGTTACCCGTCGCGGCGCCCCGATGTCAAGGTGGAACGGACGCTGTCGCATTGACTTGCCCCCGTCTCTACAGCTAAGCTTCCGCCCGCCGGTCGATCGCATTGCCGGCCCGGGCGATTCCGGTCACGAATGTCCTCCGCGCGGCCCGTAGCGCGCGCAACCGCGGAGGGCACGAATCTCGCACCGCCGGCTCGACAACCTGCAACCGGGACCCGCAAACGACTGCATGCCCTCCAGCACCGAGCTGCCCCGGAACATACTCGTAGTCGACGACGAGCCGTACATCGGCCGGATCATCCAGCTCAAGCTGGAGTCCTCGCCCTATCACGTCGACGTGTGCCAGGACGGCGCCGATGCTCTGGACCGTCTTCGTACCGAGGACCCGGTCGATTTGATCCTGCTCGACATCATGATGCCCAATATGAACGGCTTCGAGGTGCTTGCGCGTCTGCGGGAAATGCCGCATCGCAAAACCACGCCCGTCATCATGCTGACGGGCAAGGGGCAGTCCACGGACCGCGAACAGGCCGAATCGCTCGGCGCCAGTGATTTCCTTACCAAGCCCTTCAGCCCCAAGAAGCTCCTTGCCCGAATCGAAGAGTTCTTCACCGACTGACGCGTCGCTCTGGGCGGTGATCCTGGCGGGCGGCGTCGGCTCGCGGTTCTGGCCGGTCTCGACACCGGCCCGGCCGAAGCAACTGTTGCCCCTGGCCGGCACCACGCCCCTCATCACGCAGACGGTCGAGCGCATTCTCCCGCTCGTGCCCGCCGAGCGGATCCGGATCCTGACCGGATCGGCGCTCGCGGAACCGATCCTTTCTGCTACGCCGATGCTCGGCCGGGAGCACCTGCTGCTGGAGCCGCGCGCACGCGGCACCGCACCCGTGCTGGTATGGGCTGCACATACGCTCGCGGCGCGTGATCCTCAGGCGGTGATGCTGTCCCTGCACTCGGACCACGTGATCGAGCCGCCATCCGCCTTCCGTGAAGTGCTCGCGCGCGCGGCCGCCCTGTCACGCCGCCACGGTCTCCTGTTCACGCTGGGCGCGGTGCCGACGCGACCGGAAACGGGCTACGGTTATATTTCGCAGGGTGCCGCGCTGACGGACGATGGCGCTGCCCATGAGGTCGCGCGCTTCGTGGAGAAGCCGGACCGGGCCACAGCAGAGAAATACATCGCGGAAGGTTGCCTGTGGAACACCGGGATCTTCGTCTGGCCGGCAGCACTGCTGCTCGACGAGATCCGCAGCCACACGCCGGAACTTGCGGCGCTGCTGCCCTTGCTGGATGCAGGCGATGTGGATGCCTGGTTCGAACAGGCGCCCTCGCTGTCGATCGATGAGGGACTGCTCGAGCGCAGTCGTTCTGTCGGTGTGCTGCGCGCGGGCTTCGAGTGGGATGATGTGGGCGCGTGGGATGCGATCGGCCGCACGCGCGCGACCGACGAGCATGGCAATGTCGCGGAAGGATCCGCCCATTTCGTCGATGCGCACAGCAACATTGCATGGGCGGACGACGGCACGATCGTGGTGTTCGGCGTGGATGACCTCGTAGTGGTTCGCAGCGGCGGCATCACGTTCGTCGCGCCCCGCAGCCGGACCCCGGACTTGAAGCAGCTGCTGTCCGAGCTGCCGGAGCGCCTGATCACGGGCGACTGACGAGCATGGCAGAACTCAAGCTGTACCTCTTCGATGATGGCGTTGCCCGCGACTGGCAGCCGTTCGCACTGACGCGTCCCATCGGTGAGCTGCTGTTCGGAGCGTATACGTTTCGTGCACGGGCGGAGCGCCTGATGGGCGTGCGCTGCGCCGGCATGATCGCGTCCGACCATCTGCTCGGCTTCGAGGAGCCCGGTTCGGCTCTGACGGTGCGCCTGGCCGATATCCCGGTCGATGCGCCGCGCATGTTCCTGAGCTCGCGCGCCGTGATCGACTGGCAGGCGCTGCGCACGCTGCCCGCAGGCGCGTCCCTGCTGCGCGTGAGCGAGCATGTGGTCGGTTGCAGTCTGCCGGCCGGTGCGGCCAACCCGGACGCACGCTGGATCGACTCACCCGCTGCCGACGGCTCGCAGATCGTCGAGGTGCAGGGGCGCGTGCTCGAGCATGTCTGGGATCTGGTGTCCGGCAACCCCGCCCAGATCACGCGCGACCTGGAGGCAGGAAGCGCCGGGCACGCAGGTGGACAGGCGGGTACGAACGAGCACGCAAGTGTACAGGGCGCTGCATCCTCCAATCGTGCAGCGGTTCCGGCGGGTTGCGATGTGATCGGATACACGGAAGGCATGCTTCGCCTGGGGGCGGATGTAACGATCGAGCCGAATGTCGTGCTCGATTTCTCGCACGGCCCGATCCATCTCGACGACGGTGTGACCGTCCGCGCATTCACGCGCCTGGCGGGACCGGCATACGTCGGCCCCGGATCGACACTGCTGGGCGGACCGTACGAAGCCGTCTCGATCGGTCCGGTCTGCCGCATACACGGCGAGGTCGAGGAGAGCGTGGTGCTCGGGTACTCCAACAAGGCACATGATGGATTCCTCGGCCACGCCTATCTCGGCCGGTGGGTCAACCTCGGTGCGCTCACCACGAACAGCGACCTCAAGAACAACTACGGCACCATCCGCATGTGGACACCGTCAGGTGATCAGGACACCGGTCTGATCAAGCTCGGCTGTCTGCTCGGCGATCATGTGAAGACCGGCATCGGCGCGCTGCTCAACACCGGCACCATCATCGGTGCCGGCTCGAATCTGTTCGGCGGAGAGATGCCGCCCAAGTACGTGCCGCCGTTCAGCTGGGGCAGCGGGGCCGATCTGGTTGCATACGACGTCGACAGGTTCCTCGCTGTGACCGCGACGGTCATGGGCCGTCGCAAGCTGTCGCTCAGTCACGAGATGGAGGATGTACTCCGGACTGCGTGGCACCTGGGCAGGCACTCGCACCAGCAGGGCGATTCGTAGTGCACATGCGGGAGATGCAGCACGTGGTTGAGTCGAGCGGGAGGCCGCCATGCGGGTGAGTGTGCTGGGCAGCGGCAGCGCCGGCAATGCCACACTCGTCGAAGCGGGCGACGTGCGGCTCCTGATCGATGCGGGATTCAGCGGGCGCGATCTGGAGCGGCGTCTGTGCGCCATCGACGTCGATCCGGCCAGCGTCAGTGCCATAGTCATCACACACGACCACGGGGATCACACACGCGGCATGGGCGTGCTCGCACGCAGGCTGGGACTGCCGCTGTACCTCACGGCACGCACCCGGACCGCATGTGCAGCGATGCTGAACGGCACTGAGACCGTGCGCCCTTACTCGTCCACCGCGCCGTTCCGCATCGGTCCTCTGGAGGTGAGGCCGTTCCTGACCGTGCACGACGCCGCCGATCCGGTCGCCGTCACCGTGCGCGATGTCGACACCGGCGCCAGGCTCGGTATTGCGACCGACCTCGGACGACCTACCGCCGCCGTCCGCGCAGAACTTGCCGGTTGCCACATGCTCGTGCTCGAAGCGAATCACGATGACTCGCTGCTGTGGAGCGGACCGTACCCGTGGTCCGTGAAGCAGCGCATCGCGTCGAGCCACGGCCATCTCTCCAACCGTGCCGCGGCCGAACTGGCGCGCGAGTTGT
>JAGTUV010000361.1 GCA_018224305.1 Gemmatimonadota bacterium | reverse complement strand
GTGCTGTCAACGGAGTTGATGACGGGATACATCAGCGGCGGCAACAACCCGCTGAGCCGCATCACCATCGGCGCAATGCTGGATCTCGGCTATCAGGTCAACTTCGGTGCGGCCGATGCATACCTGCTGCCGGGCGCGAGCGTGCGCATGAACGCCGCAACGCCACCGCTGGAGATGCGGGAGCTGCCCATGCCGCCCCCGCGCGTGGTTCACTAGCGAGCCGGGACTCCGGCGCCCCATGGCAGAACCCGGCGCTGGATAGCCGGAACCCGACGCACGGACGGAGGTTATCAGATTGACCCGCCGCCGGGAGCGTCGATGAGTATTCCGCGTCGGCGTCCGGGGCCATTGCCGCCGACGCGCGTAGCGGGACCTTGCCGGAACCATCAGCCTGGAACGGAATGAATCGACTATACGGTCTCACTCTGCTCGCGTGCTGCGCGATCACCGCCGGGTGCAACAACGACACGTCGTTCAATCCGCAGGACCCGGCGTCCGTCACGGTGAGCGGCAACCTGCCGGCAACGTCCACGACAGGAGCAACCGTGTCGCCGGCCGTCGTCGTTCGCGACGCGTCGGGCCGTCCGCTGGCAGGCGTGGTCGTCACGTTCCAGATAACGCAGGGCGGCGGCACGATCGACCGCACGACGGCCAGCACGAACGGCAACGGCGTTGCGAGCGTGTCCTGGACGCTGGGCGCCGACCCGGTAGTCAACACGCTGATCGCGAGTGTACCGGCGCTCGATCCGGTCATCTTCGACGTGACGCCGTGCGGCGTGTACTGTGTCGAAATCCGCTATGTCGGTACGATCAGTGCACCGCTGCGTGCTGCGTTCACCAATGCGCGCATCCGCTGGGAGCAGGTCATCGTCGGCAATCTGCCGTCCGTGCAGCTGAACGTTGGGGCAGGCGCGTGCAAGGACTCGGACGGTGAGGCACTCGTCGATCATCCGGCCATCAACGAAGTCATCGACGATCTCGTGGTTTACGTGCAGATCGATTCCATTGACGGTCCGGGCGGCGTGCTGGGCAGCGCCGGACCCTGTTTCATCCGCAACGCCAGCCGTCTGCCGGTACTTGGCGTGATGCGTTTCGACCGTGCCGACCTGCTTTTGATGGAGCAGAACGGACTGCTCAACGACGTCATTCTGCACGAACTCGGGCACGTGCTCGGCTTCCCGACCATCTGGAACGACACGCAGTTCAACCTGCTCGTCGGCTCGGGTACCGACAATCCGTACTTCACCGGCACTAACGCGGTGTCGAGGTTCCAGCTGGCGGGCGGGTCGCCGGTCAACGGCGTGGGAGTACCCGTCGAGAACACGGGCGGCGCGGGGACGCGAGACGCTCACTGGCGCGAGAGCGTGCTCGCGAGCGAACTGATGACCGGCTTCATCAGTTCGGGCAACAATCCGCTGAGCACAGTCACGATCGGCTCGCTCGCGGATATCGGCTACACGGTCGACTACGGTGCCGCGGACCCGTACGTGGTGCCGTCGGGCGGGCACACATCGGGTTGGAGCACGCTGCGGCTCGAGATGATCGAACTGCCGATGCCGGCACCGCGCACCGTCCCCTGACGGACGCCGAACGTTCCCTTCTCTGCGCGGCTCCATGGCCGCAAGAGTCCCGTTCGGAGCGCGTCAGCGGTTGCATGACGCGCTCCGTTCGTTATAGTGCCATGACCCCGACCACAGGAGATGTCATGGCCCGGACCGCCCGCCCCTCGATTCTGGCGCTGACCCTGCTTCTCTGCGCGCTGCCGGTCGCAGCACGTGCGCAGCAGCCGGTCGCAGCACGTGCGCAGCAGCCGGCGTCGACCGATGCGCCGCCTCCTGCGCGGGATGCTCGAATCTATGCGACCATCGACAATGTCTCGGCCGCGCGACTGGAATCCGACATCCGGACGCTCGCCGGTTTCGGCACGCGCAACACGTACTCGGACACGCTGTCAGCGACGCGCGGCATCGGCGCAGCGCGGCGCTGGATCAAGGCGGAATTCGACCGCATCTCGGCGGATTGCGGCGGTTGCCTCGAGGTGTCCTACCAGTCGTCGGTCGTGCAGGGGCGCCCGCAGGGGGCGGCCGAGCCGCAGCCGGTGAACGTCGTGAACGTGATTGCCATTCTGCGCGGCACTACGCATCCGAACCGGTACGTCATCATGGCGGGTGACATCGATTCGCGTGCGTCCAACGGCGCCGACTTCACGAGCGACGCGCCGGGCGCGAACGACAACGCCAGCGGCATGGCCGGAGTGCTGGAAGCGGCGCGCGTGCTGACGCAGCACCGCTATGGCAAGAGCGTGGTGTTCATGGGATTGTCCGGTGAGGAGCAGGGCCTCTGGGGCGGCCAGCACATGGCTCGTGTCGCGCGCGCTGAGGGCTGGATCATCGAAGGCGTGCTCAACAACGACATGATCGGCAACATCGAAGGACTCGATGGCGTGATCGACAACACCGTGTTCCGCGTTTTCTCCGAGCCGACGCCGGTCACCGAGACAGAGCAGGAGCGGCGCGCACGCCGGACATCCGGTGGGGAAGTTGACGGCATATCGAGGCAGCTCGCCCGTTATGTGGAGCGCATCACGAGCGAGTACTTCACGAACCTCGATGCCATGATGATCTACCGCCTCGACCGCTTCGGCCGCGGCGGTCATCACCGCCCGTTCAACGATCTCGGTTTCCCCGGCGTACGGATCATGGAGGCGCACGAAAACTACACGCGTCAGCACCAGGACATCCGGATCGAGAACGGCATCGCGTACGGTGATGTCGTGGAGGGCGTGAATTTCGACTACGCACGCAGGCTGACGGGCGTGAACGCTGCGGTCATGGCCTCACTGGCGTGGGCGCCCTCACCGCCCGATACCGTCCGCATCCGCGGCGCCGTACGCCCATCCACTACGCTCTCATGGTCGCCCGTCAGCGATCCCGGCCTGGCCGGCTACAAGATCTACTGGCGCCTCACTACCGAGCCGCAATGGACGCGCTGGGTCTTCGTCAGCGACGTCACCGAACACGTGCTGGAGAACATCATCATCGACAACTACGTGTTCGGCGTCGCCGCCGTCGGCACCAGCGGCCACGAAAGCGCAGTGGTATTTGGCAGATAATACCGTCCGCGGCACCGCGTCATCCGCGCGGTGCCGCACCCGCCATCCCGCCAGGAACCCTCTCCCCGCCCCCATCCCGCCGTAAGACCCGCCGTCCCGCAACACCCTTTCGTCCCTCCGCCGGACCCTTCCCGCCCCCATGCGGTTACACCCAGTGACCGCCGCGGATGACGCGCCGCCGCGCCTGACTCGCCGAATCCTGCGCCAGGCTGCGTGATTCCCCTGCGGCGCGCCTGGCCGCTCGCTTGCACAGGAATGCGTCTTCATGGATGAGACAACGAACTCCGACCGCCTCACGCGCCTCGTCAAGCGCGCGCAGCTGCCCGAATGGCTGTACCGGCTGGCGGACCGCGTCCGCTGGCCCCTCGGTCCGCTGCATACGCTGATCGCAGGGATGATTGCGCTCACCATCGGCCTGATGCTCTACTCGAACTGCGGCGTGGGCGGCTGCCCGGACGTGCGGCAGCTGGCTGCGTACCAGCCGGGCGGCGCACCCGTGCTGCTCGACCGCGAGGGCGAGAAGTTCGCGGATCTCGCGCCGTACGAGCGGGAAGTGGTTGCGCTGGACAGTCTGCCGGAACATGTGCCGCAGGCGTTCGTCGCGGTGGAGGACCGGCGCTTCTGGGACCACAATGGCGTGGACTGGGTGCGCGTGTTCGGCGCGGCCGTGGCCAACGTGCGTGCATTCGGCGTGTCACAGGGTTCGAGTACGATCCCGATGCAGCTGGCGCGCAACGTATTTCCGAAGGATCTGCCGGGCACGCAGCGCACGATGAAACGCAAGCTCCAGGAGGCGCGCGTCGCGCGTAAGATCGAGAAGCGTTTCGAGAAGCACGAGATCCTGGAGATGTACCTCAATCACATCTATTTCGGCGGCGGCGCATACGGCATCGAGGCGGCGGCACGGCTGTATTTCGGCAAGCGTGCGAGCGAGCTGACGCTGTCGGAGACGGCGACGCTCGCCGCACTGCCGAAGGCGCCGGCACACTACGATCCGAGACGGCGCCCGGAGCGCAGCCTCGAACATCGCAACCTGGTGCTCTCTGTAATGGAGGATCAGGGCGTC
>JAGTUV010000360.1 GCA_018224305.1 Gemmatimonadota bacterium | reverse complement strand
GGCTCACTTGTCCGTGGCGATGCCCTTCCGGACAGTGACGTGGATGTGATCGTGGACTTTGCGCCCGGGATTACGCCGGGTTTCGGCATCGTTCATGTCGCGGACGCGCTGCGACCTGTCCTTGGGGGACGTCGCGTGGACCTCGTCACCCGGCGCGGCCTCTCGCCACGTATGCGCGATCACGTTCTATCTTCGGCGAAGACGTTATATGCCGCGGAATGATCGGATGTCGCTCGAGCTGATGCTCGACACGGCCTTCCGCCTGCGCGCGCTATCGCGGGAGCGGACGCGCGAACACCTCGACACCGACGAGGTCGCACTCCTCGCCATGCTGCACCTCATTCAGAGACTGGGCGAGGCCGCGAGCCGGCTGAGTGCGGACTTCCGCGCCGCACATCCGGAGTTCCCGTGGGGCGGGATGATCGGCATGCGCAACCGGATCGTGCACGCATACGACGACCTGGATCCGGACATCGTCTGGCACATCGCGACGGAGGACATCGAGGCCGTGATCGCCGCGCTGGAGCGCGTGCTGGCCGACTGACTCGCCGGCAAGAGTGCGGAATTCCCCGCGCTGGAGCGGGTACTCGCCGACTGACTCGCCCACGATGCACGACGGCCCGACCTTGTGGGCCGGGCCGCCGCCGACAGATCAGGCCGAAGCCCGACCGTCTAGGACACGCGACTTACGTTCTGTGCCTTGGGGCCCTTCGGCTCCTCGATCATGTCGAACTCGACGCGATCGCCTTCAGCCAGCGACTTGAAGCCGTCCGCCTGAATGGCGGTGTGGTGCACGAAGCAATCCTTCGCTCCGTCCTCCGGCGTGATGAAGCCGAAGCCCTTCTCGTCGCTGAACCACTTTACTGTTCCTGTTGTACGCATACCCGCTCCTCGGGCCTGGATGACGTAGAGGATCGGGCATGTCCCTACCAGTTCATCATCTCACGATGGCGGATTGAACGCTCCGCCGTACGCTGCACGGTGAAATAGAAAGGACCAGAGACAAGTGTCCCGGGTCCTTGATCCGTCGGTCTTGGCTGTCAGCGTCGACCTCACTCGTACAGATGAAGTATAACGGCACGGGGACATGGGGTCAATTGGCGGCGCGCACGCCGTGTGCGCGCCGCCGCGGCGTAACCCGTCAGAACCGGATCGAGCCGGTCGCGGTCATTTGCGACCGCCCGGCGGCCAGATCGGCCTCGCCTGTGATCGTGACCTCTCCGGACGCATCCGCGAACCGGCCTGTGCCGCCGTTGAACGTGAGCGTCGAGGTGAACGCGACGAGGCCGGGGCCGATGAGCGTGCTCGTGCCGGTGCCCATGCCGCGCAGCACGTCTCCGTTGGCGGCGACGAACGTGGCGTCGAGCGTCTGGGTCCCGGCAATGAGGTTGATGATCTTGTCGGACGTGAGCTGGGCGCGTCCGAGATGGGTCGCCTGGCAGGTGCCCGTATCGATCTGGTGAATCAGGCCCGGTCCGACGGGCGTGGGCGGCTGGATCTCCATTTCGCAGCCCGCCTCGAACGGCACCGCAGGCGCTGCAAGCCGCAGGTCGGCGTTCAACTGGACGGGCTCGGTAAGTGTTTCGGTCGAACACCCGGCCAGCAGGAAGGCGAGCGCGAGGTGGAGCGGCAGACGTCGTGACATAAGGACCTCCTTCGAGTGAATGCTTGCCCCGGGATCGGGACGGGAGGTATCTAACAGGCAGGCCGTCGAACCGGCGTTAGTTCTGCGTTATCCGCCCGCAACAGGCTCTCATGCTTCGTCTTCAGACCTTCGGCGGGTGCTCTCTCGAGCGGGACGGCGTCCGCATGGACACCGCTTCCGCGTACCGCAAGGGACTTGCGCTGCTCGCCGTGCTGGCCGCTGCCGGCGAGCGTGGCGTGAGCCGCGATGCCGTCCTCGCGCTGCTCTGGCCCGACAGCGACGAGGAACGCGCACGCACGTCGCTCCGACAACTCGTGCACCTGCTCCGCAACCAGCTCCAGTCGCCCGACCTGATCCCGTCATCGCCGGAGCTGCGCCTGAACCCGCAGGTGATCTCGAGCGATGTCGCCGATTTCCGCGCGGCGCTCGCGGCGGACGACCTCGCGGCGGCAGTCGAGCTGTACCGCGGCCACTTCCTCGATGGCTTCTACATCAGGGGCGCGGACGAGCTGGAGCGCTGGACGGCGACGGAACGCGCGGCGCTCAAGAGCGATGCCGCACGCGCGCTCGAGACACTGGCACAGCGCACGGAGTCGGCAGGCGACATGCGCACGGCGGTCGCCTGGTGGCGCAGACTGACGGAGCACGACCCCATCAGTGCGAGCGGCGCACTGGGCCTGATGCGCTGCCTCGACGCCGTCGGTGAGCGGGCTGCGGCCCTGCGACACGCGCGCGTGTACGAGCTGCTGGTACAGAGCGAACTGGGCGAGGCGACGGACGACGTGGTCTCGGCGTTCGCGGACAGGTTGCGCAGCAGCCCACAGCCGGCCATTGCGGACGTACCGGCCATTGCGGACGTACCGGCCATTGCGGACGTACCGGCCACTGCGGGCGTGGTGACGCGCCGGCGACGACGACTCCGCATGGCCGCCGCCGCTGCCCTCGTCGTCGCATTCGTGGTCGTCGCGGCCGTTGCAGTCGTGAGCCGGCCGCGCGCAGCGACGTCTACATTCATCGCCGTGCTGCCGCTGGCTAACATCAGCGGCGATGCCGACAACGATATCATAAGCGACGGCCTGACCGAGAACCTGATCACGTCGCTCTCGACCATCCCCGACGTGCGTGTCATCGGTCGCACGTCCGTGTCCCGCTTCAGGGAGCGTACGCTCGACCTGCGCGCGATCGCGGACAGTCTCGGCGTGAGTGCAGTGCTCGACGGCAGCGTCCAGCGCTCGGGCGAACAGCTCAAGATCGGCGTGCAGCTCGTGAGCGCGGCCGATGGCACCGTGATGTGGGCGGAGACGTACGACCGCCGGATGAGCGACTTCTTTGCCATCCAGGACGAGATCACGCGTGCGATCATCGACGCGCTGCGCCTGCGCGTCGGGAGCGCTGCGTCCACGCCGGACACACTGCGCGATGTGCTTGCGTACGAGCTCTACCTGCGCGGCCGCCACATCTTCATGACACGCACCGACCGCGACGGCACCGATCACGCGCGTCAGTATTTCGAGGCGGCACTGGAGCGCGACTCGCTTCTCGCGTACGCGCACGCGGGCCTGTCCGATGTCTACACCCGGCTCGCAATCTTCGCCCACATGCCGGCACGCGAGGGATTCGCCCACGCCAAGGATCACGCACGCCGCGCGCTCGCGCTGGACAGCACTCTCGCCGAAGCGTACGTCGCGCTCGGTCACGCGCTCTGTGTGGCAGACTTCGACTGGGATGCGTCAGACCGCGTGTTCGAGCGCGCCCTCACGCTCAACCCGAGCTACAGCTTCGGCCGGATGCCGTACGCGGTCTGCCTGATGAGCCGCGGTCGCTTTCGCGATGCGGAACGGCACCTGCTCCACGCCCGCACGACCGACCCGTTCTCCCCCGCTCCCAGCAACCTGCTCGGGCGACTGTACGTCTACACGCAGCAGCCCGACCTCGCGATCGAGAACCTCCGCCAGGCGCTCGAACTGAGCCCGCAGATGGATCTCGCGTGGCAGCAGCTCGGCCACGCCCGGCTCCAGAAGGGGATGGCCGCCGAAGCGATCGATGCGTTCGAGCGCGCTGCCGCCCTCAGCGGCCCCCGCGACTCTCTGCACCTCGCCTATGCGCTCGCCGTCACCGGACGGGCCGACGACGCCCGACGCATCGTCGCCGAACTCACCACGGCCGGACGCACCGCGAACATGGCATTCCACTTCGCCCTCGCCTGGACCGGCCTCGGCGATTCCGATCAGGCGTTCACATGGCTGGAGCGCGGACTCGACGAACAGGGCTCGTTCATAGGGAGCGCAGCCGTCGATCCGGCCCTGACGCCGCTGCGCGCTGATCCGCGATGGCCGATGCTGCTCCGGCGGATGGGACTGGAGTGAGCTCTATATAGCGCTCGCGGTTGCGCTCGATGCCCGTCTGGTTACTGCCGATCGCTGGCTCGCGGAGCGCGCATCCCGGAACGTGGGAGTGGATTCACCCTCCAGGTGAGGTTCATATGCGTGTTGTTC
>JAGTUV010000359.1 GCA_018224305.1 Gemmatimonadota bacterium | reverse complement strand
TCCGCGAACCGGTCCAGCTCGGCGGTCGTGGCGCCGGGGACCACACGGGGCTCGATCGCTTCATGCAGTTCCGCCAGGATACGACCCGCGCGACCGATGGCCCTGATCTCGGCCGGGCTGCGAAGCGCAATCACTCTTCGAGCAATTCCACGAGCTCGCGCTGGACATGGTCCACCGACTGCTCACCATCAATGTGGTGCACGTCCGTGTCCGACTTGCGGTAGTGCACGATCAGCGGCTCGGTCTGTTCGGCGTAAACGGCCAGCCGCCGCTGGACAGTGGCCGGATCGTCATCCGCGCGCTGAGAGAGGGCGGCGCCGCACCGGTCACAGAGCCCTTCTTCGCGAGGCGGATCGAAGTACACGTTGTACGTGGCGCCGCACCCGGCGCATGAGCGGCGGCCGCTGAGTCTCTTGATCAGTACATCGCTTTCCACTTCGAGGACGAGCACCGCCTGCAGCGGTCTGTTCAGTTCTTCCAGCAGATCGTCCAGCCGCTTCGCCTGCGGCAAAGTGCGCGGGAAGCCGTCGAAGATCACGCCCGTATCCGCTGCCTCGCCCGCCAGATAGTCGCGTACGATGCCGATGATGACGTCGTCGGGCACGAGGTCTCCCGCATCCATGTAGCGCTGCGCTTCCCTGCCCATCGCTGTCCCGCGCCGCACTGCGTCGCGCAGCACATCACCCGTCGACAGCCGGAGCAGACCGAGCCGCTCAGCCAGCAGCGCCCCCTGCGTTCCCTTCCCCGCCCCCGGCGGCCCGAACAGAATGAGATCCCTGGTCATTCAACACTCATAGCTCTGGATGTCCCTGCTGCCAATCGCTGCGCCGGCGTGTGACCCGCGGCGGCGGCGGCGGGCGTGAGACGAACGACGGGAGGTCGACAACGGAAACGTAACCGTCGTACGATCTCCCGTCGCACAATCTCCTGCCCGTACGAACTTCCCGGTCGTGCGTACCTACATGTACCTCTGCCGCCCGCGGAACCGCACGCGACCCTTCTTCATGAAGCCCTCGTAGTGACGCAGGAGCATGTGCTGCTGCATCTGCTGCACGGTGTCGAGCGCTACGCCGACGACAATCAGCAGCGAGGTACCTCCGAAGAAGAACGTGTTGCCGATGTTGAACAGGCCGATGATCCAGAACGGCAGCAGCGCGATCAGCGCGAGGTAGATTGCGCCGACGACTGTGACCCGGCTCAGCACGTAGTCGATATACTCCGCCGTCCGGGCGCCCGGCTTGACGCCGGGTATGAAGCCGCCCTGCTTCTTCAGGTTCTCAGCCAGGTCGACCGGATTGAAGATGATCGACGTGTAGAAGTACGTGAAGAACACGATCAGCAGCGCGTACAGCACGTTGTACAGCGTGGCGCCCGGCGCGAGGTATGCCGATGCATTCTGAAGCCAGCCGATACTGCTGAACGTCGCAGCCGTGCCCGGAATGATGATGATCGACTGTGCGAAGATGATGGGCATCACGCCCGCGGAGTTGATACGCAGCGGGATGAAGCTCTTCTGTCCTTCGCGCACCCGTCCCCGGCCCATCACCTTGCGCGGTATCTGCACCGGTATCTTCCGGGACGCCATGGTCATGGCGACGACGCCGGCGATGACGAGGATCATGACGGCGATCAGGACGAAGACGGCGAAGTAGCTGATGACGCCCGTGGTCACCTGCTGCCAGGTCGTGTATGCTGCGCCCGGAAAGCCCTGGATGATCGAGAAGAAGATCAGCAGCGACATGCCGTTACCGATGCCGCGCTCCGTGATCTGCTCACCCAGCCACATTACGAACACGGCGCCGATCGTGAAGATCAGCGTGCTCGTCATAATGAACCAGGGACCGGTAGCCATGACGACGCCGGGCGTCTGCTCGTTCATCGACTGCAGGAAGAACGAGTAGCCGATTCCCTGCATTGCGGCCAGGACGATCGTCGCGTAGCGCGTCCACTGCGTCAGCTTCTTGCGCCCGTCCTCGCCTTCCTTCTGCATCTTCTCGATCGTCGGGAAGACTGCAGACAGGAGCTGGAACATGATGCTGGCCGAGATATACGGCATGATGCCGAGGGCCAGCACTGTCGCTTTCGACAGTGCACCACCCACGAACATGTCGTATATGCCGAGCAGCGTGTCGGCATACTGGCCGAAGGCGATCTCGAGCTGGACGTAATTGACGCCCGGAACCGTGATGTGCGCGCCGAACCGGTAGATCAGCAGCACCATGAGCGTGAAGAGGATCTTCTCCTTCAGCTCCGGTACCTTGAACAGGTTCGGAATCGGGTTCGCCATCGGCTCAGCTCTCCAGCAGTTCTATGGTACCGCCGGCCGCTTCGATCTTGGTGCGCGCCGCGGCGCTCACCCTGTGCGCCGAGATCGTGACCTTGCGCTCCAGTTCGCCATCGGCGAGTACCTTGACCGGCCGACCCTTGCCCAGATCGATCAGGCCGTGCTGGTGCAGCACTTCCGGCGTGATCTCCGTCTCCTCGAGCGCCGCAATGTCATCGAGGTTCACGATCTCGTACTCGGTCCGGAACGGGTTGGTGAAGCCGCGCTTCGGCAACCGGCGCTGGATCGGCATCTGGCCGCCCTCGAACCATGCCGGAATGCCGTGGTGGCCCGTACGCG
>JAGTUV010000358.1 GCA_018224305.1 Gemmatimonadota bacterium | reverse complement strand
TCGCTCTTCGTGGTCATGATCCCGTTCGGCCTCCTCTACTTCGGACTGGCGAGCCTCTTCGGCGTCGGAGAGGTGCGGACGGCGCTGGCGCGGTTCACCCGGTTCCGTCGCTAGCGTCGTGATCTGGATCTCCATTCCTGGACGCTGAATGTCTTCCAGGAATCCCTCCCCCTGCCGCGGGGTATGAGCCGGGAATCACGAAGCAGGAGAAGGGTGTGCCCCGCGAAGGACTGACGGACAAACTCAAGTCGCTGCCGAACCGGCCGGGGGTCTATTTCTTCAAGGACCGGCAGGGCGACACCCTCTATATCGGCAAGGCGAAATCGCTGAGGGCGCGTGTGCGCGGGCACTTCGCGACGGACGCGGCGACATCGCTCAAGAACCAGGAGATGCTGCGCCGCGTGGCTGACATCGACACGATCGTGGTCGGGTCCGAAGCGGAAGCGCTGCTCCTGGAGGCGAACCTCATCAAGGAACACCGGCCGCGCTTCAACATCCAGCTGCGCGACGACAAGCGATATCCCTACATCAAGGTCACCCTTCAGGAGAGCTTTCCACGCGTCTACGTCACACGGCGGCTGGACAACGACGGCGCACGCTACTTCGGTCCGTATACGGAGGTGGGCTCAATGCGGCAGGCGCTGGAGGTGGTCAAGCGGCTCTACACCGTGCGCAGCTGCCGGTACAACCTTCCGGACGACGCACCGGCACGACCCTGCCTCGACTACCACATCGGTCGCTGCCTGGCACCGTGCGTCGGGCTCCAGACACGCGCTGCCTATCGCACAATGGTGGATGAGATTATGGACGTGCTCAACGGACGCACCCGCGGCGTGCGCCAGCGCGTCACCGCCGACATGGAGATGGCTGCGGCCACGCTCGATTTCGAACGTGCTGCGACGCTGCGTGATGTCCTGAACGGACTCGACGGTCTGGAACGTCGGCAGCGTGCGCTGGATGTGCGCGGCGGCGATACCGACGTGATCGGGATCGCGCGCGACGGTGACACTGCGTGCGCCGTCCTGCTGCGTGTGCGAGAGGGCAAACTGCTCGGCCGCGAAGTCGATTTCTTCGAGAATCTGGGTGATGGCGGCGACCCGGAGGTGCTGTCAACGGCAACGACGCGCTTCTACTTCGGCCGCGGCGAGCATGGTACGACGGACCTGCCGCGAGAGGTGCTGCTGCCAGTGGAGTTCGAGGATCGCCAGACCGTCGAGGACCTGCTGACGGTTGCCGCGGAGCGGCGGTTGACGACGCACGTGCCCGTCCGGGGCGACAAACTCCGACTGGTCGAGCTTGCGAACCAGAATGCCCGGCACCTGCTGGAGGAACGCGCGGTGCTCGGGCATGCCATCGAAACGCGGGCGGACGACGTCCTCTACGACCTCCAGGACGCACTGGAACTGAAGGTGGTGCCGCGGTTGATTGCCTGCTTCGATGTCTCCCACACGCAGGGCACCGAAGTCGTCGGCAGCGCGATCGTGTTCCGCAACGGCGAGCCTGACAAGAGCGAATATCGCAGGTTCCGCATCCGCGGTGACTGGGGCAACGATGACTACCGCTCGATGGAGGAAGTCGTCGGCCGCTACGTCCAGCGCAGGCTGGCGGAACAGAAGCCGCTGCCGGAGCTGGTCGTGATCGATGGCGGCCGCGGGCAGCTCAATGCGGCCGTCGCCGCAGCCCGTAATGCGGGAGCGACGGACGTGGTATTCGCGAGTCTGGCGAAGCGCGAGGAGGAGATCTACCTTGTGGCCCGCGCGGAGCCGCTGCACCTGCCGCGTACGAGCGCCGCACTGCGACTGCTGCAGCGCATGCGCAACGAGGCGCACCGGTTCGCACACGGCTACAATCGCAAGCTCAGAGGAAGCAGAACGTTGGTCAGTGAACTGTCGTCGATACCGGGCGTCGGACCCGCGCGCCAGCGCGCGCTGCTCGAGCGTTTCGGCAGTGTCCGCTCGCTGCGGGCCGCGGCCGCTGCGGACATCGCCGGACTGCCCGGGTTCTCGGGCAGGCTCGCCGACCAGATCGTCGAGCATCTGCGTCAGCGCACGTGATCCGAACCCGCTTCGCGCCGAGCCCGACCGGCTCCCTCCACGTTGGCAATGCCCGCATCGCCGTCCTGAACTGGCTGCTCACACGCCGGCACGCCGGCTGCTTCGTGCTGCGCATCGAGGACACCGACACCGATCGCAACGTATCCGGCGCGGAAGCGGGTATCCGGCAGGATCTTCTGTGGCTCGGACTCGACTGGGACGAGGGGCCGGGCCAGGGCGAGTACGGCCCCTATCGTCAGTCCGAGCGGGCGGCGAGCTACCACCGTTTCGCGGCCCGTCTCCGCGACGAGGGGCACGCCTATCCGTGCTTCTGCGCCGAGGGTGAGGATTCGCTCGAGCGCCGCGATCGCTGCGCGTGTGCAGCGCTGGATCCCGAAGCCGCCCCGGCACGAGCCGGCGGGGAACCGCACACACTGCGTTTCCGCGTACCGGCCGACCGGACTATCGCGATCGACGATGCCGTGCGCGGTCGAGTCGAGTTCGACAGTGGCGAGATTGCGGACTTCGTGCTGCTGCGCTCCGACGGCCGGCCGACCTACAACTTCGCTGTAGTGGTCGATGACATCGAGATGCGCATCACCCATGTGATCCGCGGCGTGGGTCACCTGTCGAATACGCCGCGACAGGCACTCCTTTTCGATGCGCTCGGCGTCGAGCGGCCGGTGTTTGCCCACGTGCCCATGATTCTCGGGCCTGACCGGCAGAAGCTGTCGAAGCGGCATGGTGCGGCCGGCATGGCGGAGTATCGCACGCAGGGCTATCACCCGGACGGCCTGCTCAACTATCTCTCGCTGCTGTCATGGTCGAGCCCGTCCGGTGAGGACGTCCTGACGCGCGGGCAACTGGTCGCCGAGATCTCTCTCGACCGTATCGGTGTCGCGGACGCGATGTTCGATCCGGCCAGGCTGAGCTGGCTGTCTGCCAAACACATTGAGCGCATGACGCTCGACGACCTTGTCGCGGCTGTCCGACCCTTCGTGGATGACGCGCGGTTTCATCTCGACGACGTGGAACTCGCGGCGGCCGTGGCCGCGACGCGCACCCATTATGCGACGTTCGCGGACGTGAACGCGCAGCTCGAGGCGTTCTTCCCGCAGGGTGAGCCCCACCGGATCGACAGTCCTGTGATCGATGCGGCATACGCCATTCTGAGTGGTATCGACGAGTGGAACGAAGACAACCTGAGGGTGGCACTGAAGGACATCGCAAAGATGAGCGGAGTGAAGGGTCCGGCGCTCTACCAGCCGCTCCGCCGCGCGCTCACCGGACGCGAGCACGGGCCGCCGCTCGGCGCCGTGCTCTTCGTCCAGGGCAGGGACCTCGCTCTGACGTCGCTCGGAACAGCCTCGGAATCGACCAGCACGAACGGCGATGAAAACTGATGAATGACAACGCCAGCATGCTGATCTTCGATCCGTTCGCGGGGATCAGCGGCGACATGACGCTCGCCGCGCTGGTTGATATCCGGCTGGATCCGGAGTGGCTCCGCGGTTTCGTGAGGGACCTCGGGATCGGGCCGGTAGAGGTGCACATTGAGAGCGTGAACCGGCGCGGCATCCGCGCACCGCACGTGCGCTTCGAGCATCCGCCCGAGCACACGCACCGACACCTGCGTCACGTGGTGGAGATCATCGACCGCTGCAACGCGGTCGATCGCGTGAAGGATCGCGCCAAGGAAGCGTTCCGTCGCGTCGCACAGGCTGAGGCGAAGGTCCACGGAACGACCATCGAAAAGGTTCATTTCCATGAGGTCGGTGCCATGGATGCGATCCTCGACATCGTGTGCGTGATGGCCGGCGTCGAGCAGCTCGGGTTCACCGACTTCCGCACCCGTCCGGTCACCGTGGGCAGCGGCTGGGTGGATATCGCGCACGGCCGCTATCCGGTGCCGGCGCCGGCGACACTCGATATCCTTCGCGGCCTGCCGCTCACCGGAGCGGACGTGGAAGGGGAGTGCACTACACCCACAGGGGCGGCAATTCTCGCGACCCTCACGGAGGGCCGTGGCGTGCCGAATCATTTCAGCGTCGCACGCACAGGCTTCGGTGCGGGCACCCGGGACCCGGAAGGCATGCCGAACGTGCTGCGCCTCATCGCCGCATCGGAGATTGTCGCGGGGGAAGGGGACACTGACGCGGACGCGCAGGAGCAGGTGTGGCTCATCCAGGCGGACATGGACGATCTGTCGCCGGAGTATCTCGCGGGCGCGCAGGAGGCGCTGCTGGATGCCGGTGCCCTGGACGTGGTACTGGCGAGCGTCGGCATGAAGAAGGGCCGGCCTGGCACGCGCCTGGAGATACTCGCACCGGCCGGCCGGCTGGAGCACCTGGAGCGCGTCCTGTTCCGGGCGACGACCACCATCGGAGCGCGCCGCTGGCCCGTCGAACGCACCGTGCTCGAACGGGACACGGAGGTGACGGAATGGCGGGGTCAGCGCATCCGGTGGAAGCGCGTCCGGCTGCAGGACGGGACCTCGCGTGCGAAGCCCGAGTATGAGGATATCGCAGCGGCGGCACGGGTCCTAGGCCTGACACCGCATGAAGTACGCACCGGCCTCGATGAGGCCCCGGGCCCGGAGGCCGGCCAATGAGGCCGGGCACAACAAAAGCGGGTCGGCTGGTGTATAGGTAGCCGTTCCGCACACCTGATTGCTTGACATGGATGGAGGCTGGTCTATGAAACGTTGGAGCACGGTGCTGGTTGCAGCGGCGATTCTGGTGCCCGCAGCAGTGGATGCGCAGAGGCCGTCGAACAACATGCACACGCGCAGCGCGGAGACATACCTCTCGCAGGCCGATCGCGAGGTGGTGATCACGGACAAGAACCAGTATCTGACCAAGGCCCTCGAGGCGGCCTTTGCCGGTATCGAGGCGTCGCCCGATAACCCGCGGTCGTGGTTCCAGGCCGGGCAGGCGTATCTGGGGATGAAGGACTGGGCGGGTGCCGACTCGGCCTTCACCCGCGCCGAGCAGATCTACCCTGATTACGCAGAAGAGATCGATCCCCTGCGTCAGGCGGCGTGGATCGACGCGTACAACGCGGGCGTGACTGCGCTCCAGGCGAACAACGTCGAGGAAGCGATCAGCACGCTGAGCGTGGCCAACATGCTGTATGACAAGAGACCCGAAGCAATGGTCACACTGGGGTCACTTCACGTTCAGCAGGGGGATCTCGCCCGGGCCGAGACGATCTTTCAGCAGGCCTTGAGTGTCCTGCGCGGTCCCGAGCGCGCAAACCGCAGCGAGCAGGAACTGGTCACATGGGCGGAGGATGAGATCACCGTGTCCATGAGGCTCGCCAACATCCTGGTTGAGCAGGAGAACTTCGCTGCGGCCGAGAAGGTCTACAGCGACCTGCTCGCATCGCAGCCCGGCAACGCCATGGCACGGGCGAACCTCGCCATCGTCATGTCGCGCGCCGGCAAGACGGAGGAAGCGGCAGCGGCGTACCGCGAGCTGCTCGCTCTCGATGATCTCGCAGAAGGCACGCTGTTCAACATCGGCATCGGCCTGTTCCGGGCGCAGGACTTCGGGCGGGCGGCCACTGCGTTCGGGCGTGTGATCGCACTGAATCCGGTCTCGCACGAGTCGCTGTACAATCTCGGGCAGTCGCTGTTCGCCCAGTCTGGTACGCTCGAGGCCGAGAAGGACGGGGCCACTCCAGCCCGCAGTCAGGAGATCACGGCGGAGCTCATCCGTCTCAACGAGTCGCTGCGCACTACGGCCGGGACGCTCCTCGAACTGGACCCGACAAATCGCAACGCGATGATGATGCTGGCTCAGTCGCAGCGCAGTCTCGCGGAACTCGGTGCCGGCGATGCCGACGCCCTGCGTCGTGACGCCCTCGCCACGCTCGAGGCCCATGCCGCGATGCCGGTCGAGATCTCCAACATCTCGGTCATCCCCGGGCAGGGGATCGTACAGATCGTTGGCCGCGTGACGAATCTCAAGGCCGCGCCCGGCTCACCGATCACGATCCGCTTCTCTGCGATCGATCGGGAAGGCAATGAACTGGCCGGCGAGGACATCACGATAATCGCCCCCGCGGTGGACGAGAGCGGCAACTTCCAGGCGACGATCTCCGTCACCGACGAAGCCGCCGGCTGGAAGTACGTCGTCAGGAGCTGAGCTCCGAAGCCGCGATGTCATGCGGCTGAACGCCGCGACGTGAATTGTCGCAATCATGAACCGGGTGGCCGGGAACCAGAGTAAACCTCGGGTTGCCGGCCCCCCGTCACATCTGCCACCTCCGCATGCTTCTTGCACCTGCTGCCGTGAAAAACTGACAGGGGACAACCATGGATACGACGATACAATGTCCGCGCTGCGACCAGGAGATCGACGCGGAGGGGCCTGCCTGCCCGGCCTGCGGGCACATTCACAACGGCACCCTGAACTGCCAGCGCCATCCCGAGCGGGAGGCCGCCGGCGTGTGTGTGGTCTGCAGTGACGCTCTCTGCGATGAGTGCGACGCGATCGATGAGATGCACCACGCCTGCGCGGACCATTCCGCTATCCCCGTGATCGAGGGCTGGGCACAGATCTACACCACGTCGGACGAGATGGAAGCCGACCTGATCAAGGGGAACCTTCAGTCGGAAGGCGTGGACGCGTCCGTCCTTTCGCAGAAGGACCGCTCATTCAACGTCGAGATGGGAGAGCTGAGCCCCATCCGCGTTCTGGTCCCTGCCTACAACTACCTGGAGGCGACCAGAATGCTGAAGCAGCACATGGACGCATCCGGCGAGGTGGTGTTCGCATGCCCCTCGTGCGGCGAGGCATTCGATGCGGGAGACGCCACCTGCAGATCCTGCGGTACGCCGCTGCCGACACCGGCAGCCTGACCGGGCGTCCCCAGTTCCGGGCCTGGCCTGGCCTGACCTGACCTGACCGGGCCCAGCCTGACCGCGCCCAGCCTGACCGCGCCCGCCGCGGATTGACTGAGGCCTGGTGCCGTTACGGTGGCAACCGGAGCGGCGGGTGGCGGGCATCGGCTTCGATGGATCCGCGCGTCCCGGTTGAACGACGCCCC
>JAGTUV010000357.1 GCA_018224305.1 Gemmatimonadota bacterium | reverse complement strand
CTTCGCACGCATCCCGATCGTCGGGCCCGTGCTGAAGTGGGCGGGCGCGTTCTACATCCGCCGCGGCACGGGCGCGCCGGACCCGGCGCTGAACGAACAGCTTGGCGAACTGGTGCGCGCCGGCCACTCGCTCGAGTTCTACCCGGAAGGCAAGCGCAGCCGCTCGCGCAGGTTCCTGCCGGCGAAGCGCGGGATTCTGCGCGCGCTTCAGGGCACGGGTCGCCGCACGGTCGTGCTGCCGCTGGCGATCAGCTACGACCGCATTGCGGAGGAGGCGGGCTTCCTGCGCGAGATGGAGGGCACCGCCCGGCACCGCGGCGGCCTCAAGCCGCTCGGGCGCTGGCTGCTGCAGCTCATGAAGGGCCGCATCCGGCTCGGTCGTACGCACATCCGCTGCGGCGCGCCGCTGCCGCTCGAGCCGGACACGGACGTGCCCGAACTCGGCCGCTCGCTGATCGCGGAGCTCCAGAAGAACACGGTGGCGACGACATTCCACCTGCGCGCGTTCTGCGCCGTGCACGAGTCCGCGGGCATTGAAGCTGACGCGCTCCAGGCGGAGATCGTGCGCCGCGGCGGGCTCGTCATCGAGAGCCGGCTCGACGGCGCGAACGAGGTGCCGGAGCTGGTGCGCAGGACGTACGAAACACAGTGGATGCACCTGTTCTACGCGGACGCGCTGGAGCGGTTCGGCGAGGACGGCCCGGTCGGCGCGCACGTGCGCCGCAACGGCTTCTGGTTCCCCGTCGCGTCCACCAGTGCCGATGACCTGTTGACGCATCGGGTGCTGAAGGCGCTGTTCGAGCCGATCTGCGAGGACTACCAGCGGGTGGTGGCGGAGGTGGATGCGTTCCCGGTTGAAGGGTTGACCGTGCTCGAAATCGTACGCCGGCTGCCCGGCTCGTTCCTGCGCGATGTCGAAGACGCGCTCGACGAGTTGACGGACTCGGGCGTGCTCGAGTTCGACGGCGAAACGTACCGGCGCGCAGAGGGGAGCACGGCCGTGGGGGTGCAAGACGCGCGGTGGGCGGGCGCGCTCGGCGCCCGGCGGAGCGCCTCGCTCCATTGACGGCGGGCGGGCCTGCGTTCCTGCTCACGGGCGGCACCGGTTTCCTCGGCCGCCACGTGCTGTTCACTCTGCGCCGACTGCTGCCGGACGCACGGCTGCTGGTGCTGGTCCGCGACGCCGCGGCGTGGCGCGCGCAGGAATGGACTGCGGAGCTCGGAATGGTCGAGCTGGTGGAGGGTCCGCTCACGCCGACCGACGCCTGGCGAGATGACGCGCGGCTCGCCGGCGTGCGCGGCATCTTCCACCTGGCTGCGGTGGTGAACCACTCGCGCTCCGCCTTCGATGAGACCTTCCGCACCAATGTGACCGGCACCACCGCGATGGTGGAACTGGCTGCGCACCTCGACTGCCGGCTGCTCTTCGTCTCGACATCGGGCGTCGTCTCGTGCTCGACGCGGCCAGGCAACGGCGCGTTCGAGGACGGCGACTTCCGCGATGGCGTGGTCGGGAAGTGGCCATACTACGCGTCCAAGATCGCCGCGGAGCGGGAGTCGCGCGCGCTGGCCGCCCGGCTTGGCGTCGAACTCGTCGTGGTGCGGCCGCCCGTGCTGCTCGGCCCCGGGGACCACCGGTTCCGCTCGACCGTCAACGTGCTGCGCGTACTGCGTGGCCGCGTGCCGGCCGTGCCGCGCGGCGGCATGCACTTCGCCGACGTGCGCGATGCGGCGGATGCGATTGTCCGGGCCATGCTGCTGCCGCGGCCACGGCCCGTCTACCACCTCGTCGGCGCGGTTTCATCGCTGGACGCGTTCTTCTGCCGCGTCGCCGCGGCCGCCGGTCTGCGCCGCACCTGGCGCGTGCTGCCGTCGTGGCTGATGATCGCCGCCGCGCGGCTCAACCGTCGGCTCGGTTCACCGCTGCACGTGCTGCCGGATCCCGTCCTGATCGAGATGGCCAGCCACCACTGGGACCACCGCTCGCGCCACGCCGAGCCGGAACTCGGCTACGCATCGCGGGCCCCGGAGGAGACGCTGCGCGATACGGTCGACTGGCTGCAGGAGCACCACCCTGAGTTGCGGCGGGCTACGGTCGGGCCGACATCGGCCACGCCCGATGCGGCCGTCGACGCCCGGCACGCCTGACGCCTTTACCAGCTCACGACGAGCGCCGCATTGACTGTTGCGCGGTGCGAGCAGCTCCACACCCAGTTCGCCAGCTCATCCGGCTCCTTGTTGTCGCCGCCGATGAAGCCGATGGGACGCCCAGCAGGCGGTGAAGCGGGGTCATTGGCGAATGCGGCGCGTCAGCCGCTGAAATTCGCTCAAATGCCACGCCGCGCGTTCTGGATCTGCCTGCCCCAGTATCTCGGATATTCTCCGGTGCGCCGGGGCGGCGTAGATGAAGTCGAAGCCGTCCAGCAATGAACGATACCAGCGCAGCGCCTGGGTCTGCTCGCCGCGCTCCCGATGCAGCTCGGCGATCGTATAGCGATCATGCGCGCGCGAGTGGAAGGGTGAAAGCGCCAGGAACTCCGGCGCTGATTCAATGCTGGCGGTTTCACTGAGCAGTTGTGCGAGCGCTTCATCCCGCCTGCCGAGCGCGAGCAGGGTGTGTGCGTGGAGACTCGTCGCGAGTGCGCCCGCTACGTTGCGTGTTGCGGCATCGCCACGAGCACGCATCAGCTCGCGGCGGTAGCTCGCGGCCGCGGCGGTGTCGCCATGCTCCAGACTCAGCAGCCCGAGGAGATAGGCTCGCAGCTGCGGGTGAATGCCGACGTGTGCGGAGAAGAAGAATGTTGTGCCGGGCGTGTGCGCGTCTGGTCTCCAGGCGTGGAGCCGCGCGAGAGTCTCGGCGACCGGTGATGAATCGGCCGCGAACGGATGCAGGAGATGCAGCGCTTCCATCTCGCGGGTCCAGTCAGGTTCCAGCGGCTCGGCACGTTGCAGCTCGGCACGCGCGCCGACCGGGTCGTTGCCGGCGAGTGCGAGCTGCGCCATGAAGATGTGCGCCCCCGCGCGCCAGCCTCTGGACCGATGCGGTTCAGAGAGCAGGCTGGCGATGCGGGTGGCTGCGGCGAACTCCTGTGCATGAGCCGCCACGCGTGCCGCCGCGATCGCAATGGTCAGCTCATCGGCCACCTCGAGTTGCGCAGCGATGG